>NZ_QUCY01000011.1:16630-84777 GCF_003474385.1 Eggerthella sp. AM16-19 | reverse complement strand
CGGCCGACGACGAGGCCCGCGAGGCCGCACGCGTGGCGGAGCTGCGCCGCCAAGGGCTCATCTGCGAGGACTCCGCCGCGCACAATGCGGCGACCGCCGCGCCCAACGGCATCGCGTCCGGCTGCCCGGACGATGTCGCCGAGGCCGCGCGCCGCTCGGCGGCGGCATCCGCCCGCGAGGATCGCGGCGGTGGCGAGAAGCGCAAGGCAGGCATGTAAGCCGGGGCGCTTTTAGGGTATACGCCATAGATGACACGTCCGACAGGGGGCCGGTTCCCGGCCCCCTGTCCCCTTGAAACCGAAAGGACTAGCCATGCAGCCGCTCGAAATCGACTCCGCCGTATTCTGCGACGGCGCGCACTACACGATCATCTCCCGAGAGAACTCCAGCATCCTTACCTGCCCCGTCGCGAACGGGGCGCACGGGTACACGCTCAACAGGGCCGAGGGGGGCGGCATCGACCGCGAGATCGGGCGACTGACCGGGCACGTCGCCTGCATCGCCGTCGACGTCCCGACCTGGTGCCGCATCGCCGGCGACCCGCTCGACGCCGTGGCCGACGCGTTGGCAGACCTGCTCGACGAGACGCCCTCGCGCTTCGAGCTCGAACAGCTCGCCGCCGCCTCGCCCCTCCTCAAGGCCAATACGCCCGGCATCCCCGTGTTCCCGGGAGGCATCGCCCCCGCCGCGAACTCCTACACGCTCGCCGGGTGCTGCCGTGCCGCGCTCGTGCGCGGGCTGTCGAGCCCGGAGCTGTACGCCACCGCGCTCATGGCCGCCGAGACGGCGATATCGACGGCCCGGCGATTCGGCGGGGATGTCCCGGAAGCGATCGGCACCTCCGAAGGGCTGTTCTCCGCCACGATCGGCATCGGCGGGACCGATACCGCCGAGATCGGAGTCAACTGCGTCGACGCGCGCAGTGACGGCGGCATCCTGATCGAGGGCGCCGCCTATCCCATCGCAGACGGCGGGAGGGAGCGTGCGTTCTTCGGGTTCGTGGACACCGCAGAGGACTCGAGAGACTACATGCGCGAAGTCCCGGACGGCGCCGACGGCGTCAAGCGGCTCGCCGACGCGGCCCTGGCCGCATCGTGCGCCACGCTGTCGCCCAACACGGCCGACCCCTGCCTCGTGGCGCGCCTCGCCGCAGAGTCGCGCGAGCGCTCCCGCTCGCTCACGGACCCCGACACGCAGGCCCGCGGCGCCAAGAGGGCCGCGGGATCGAGCGCGCAGGACGGGGCCGCCTCGCGAGGGCCGGCGCTCTAGGGCGGCGCTTCCCGTTCGGGAACATGCGTTCACACGGCGGCGGCGCGTCCCTATCATCAGGGCAATATCCGCACCGCCGCCCTTTTCCAGGCGACGGGTCCCCTAAGGAGTTTCGCCATGGATCACATCGTCCTCGAATACGACGAGGCCACGCGCACCGCGCTCGTCGTCGGCACGCCGAACGGCCGCGAGCCTGTCCTGAGCGGGCACGCATCGCCCTACATCGTCGCCGACGGATACGATTTCGAGTCCCGTTCCTGGGGCGCCGGGCACTACTTCACCGACATCGCGCAGGCGAAGATCGACTACGAGCGCTCGTGCCGCCATCCCTACCCGCTCGCGGAGGGCAAGCTGCGCGACGACGAGTTCTGCACGATCCGCTGGTGCCGCGAGGACATCGCGGCGGCGCTCTCGGAATTCCTCCCCTACCCCGTCCCCGCCACCGACAAGAACGTCGACGCCGCGATTGGGCAGCTCATGGCGCACGACTGCTTCCGGGACCGCTCCACCGAGGACGGCTGGGAGACAATCAGCGCCATCATCGACGAAGACGAGCTCGACTTGGGCATCTCGACCAAACAGGGCGCAGACTTCTACAGGGATGCCTTCGGGCTCTCGAGCTTCACCGAGGCCGTCGTCTGGCCGAGCAGCGAGGGTGACGCCGCGTTCGTCATGGCGAGCCCCGTCGACAGCGAGGACGGCGACCTGGCGGTCTACAAGATCGATGCCGGCCTCATCGCCGACGACGAGATCACCGTCGACGATATCGAGCGCCTGGGCGGCACGCGCGCACTGTGCGTCTACAAGCACGGATTCGACGGCATCGAGGCCGTCCGATCCTTCGCCAACCTCATGGCGGTCGCCAAGTTCGACGAGCGCGTCGGAGTCAACGACCTGTACGGCGAGCTGCCCGATCTCGCGCCGGCGCTGCGCAAGGCGACCGAAGGGGCGCGCACGGCCGTGCATCAGCCCCGCGACCCGCAGGCCATCGCCGCAGCCGCGCTGTCTGCCGCCGAGGGCGGCACCAAGGCGACCGTCGAGCATGGCGGCAACAAGCACTGAGTTTCCCTTGCCGCGGCGGGCGGTGCCTATCGCGGCATCTTCTTGTTTGGGAGTTTTGACATGGATTGGAATACGACGACGAGCGCTAACGACGACGAGATCGTCTTCAAGATCAAGCGTTCGGTGATCGCCGAGGCGCTTCGCTCCGATTTCGAGATGCCCATCCCCGTGACGGATGCGAATATCGACGTGGTGGTCAATCAAATCGCCTTCCAGATCGAAGAGTTCTCCACGGGCGTCCCGACCGAGTTCTTCGATCTCGGCATCGACCACCATAAGGGAAATGATTTCTACCGCAAGGTCTATGGAATCTTCGATGGCCGGCGTTGCGGCCTATCATGGTCGTCCGAGGATAAAAGCCTCGTCTACTTCGCCGTGGCGGACGAGGCCGACGGCCTCACCGTCTTCCATATCCCGTCGGCGGCCCTGGCGCAAATCGACAGACGTGATCAAGGCGACTTGGCGTGCATCAACGGAGCCGTGCAGGACTTCCATGTCGACGACGCCTATGCGGAAAACGGCCGCGTGCTCGAATTCGCACGAAACTCCCCCGCGGCCGCCGAGTTCGGTTCGAATAGCCAGCCGGAATTCGGCTTTTTCGGGGCGGTCTACCTGTATCGCAAGAACGGGACAATCGACTTCAAAGCCGCAGTCGACCATTTCGCCTTCAAGGCCGACGGCCGTGACCTGGCAGCCCTTCGCGGGCTCTCCGATGAGGAGCTGGCTTCCGAAATCGAGAAGGCCAGCGTCGCGATGAACGGACTCGTGGACGCGCACATGAGCCATGTCCATGGGCTCGGCGGGACCGAGGACGACAGCGCCGCGTACTATGCCGCGCAGAAGCGGTACTCGGACCTCAAGTATGAATCGGCGCGCCGGCTGCATGCGTCTCTCGATTGCAGGCAGAAGGAAAGTGCCCACGACCCGAAGGCAATTGCCGCGGCCGCCTCGAAGGCCGCGCAGGGCAGCAGCGAGGATGCCGTCGAGCGCGGGCACGGCAACATCAAACACTGACACCTCAGGAGTCCCACCATGAACGAGAATATCGACTTCATCATCCTCGAGCACGATGAGGGCGCCGGGTGCGCCCTCATCGCCGGCGCCGTCGACGGGGTCGTGCCGGCCATCGACGGATACAACACTCCCTACGTCGTCGCAAAGGGGTACGACCATGCGACCCGCGAGTGGGAGGACTGCACGCTGTTCGACGACATCGGGAAGGCGAAGCTCGCCTATGAGCGGCTGCGCAGACGGGAATACTCGCTCCGCAGCGACTTCTATCCCGACTTCTATCCAGAAAGACTGGTAGAGATCGCTGAAGCGGATGTGGCCCTTCATGGGAGCCCGATTCCGCGTGTTCTGATTCCGCGTGATTGTCCCGCCTTTAAACTCGGCGACAGCGTTGACGCATGGAATAGACGTTCGGAACTGCTTTCCGAAAGGATGCGCAGACTGCGCGCACCCCTCAATTGCGATCATGAGCGCGAGTCTCACGATCCGCAGTCCATAGCCGCGGCTGCGGCGAAAGCCGCGGAGGAGCGCGGCGAGGATGCTGCCAAGCGCGGCGGGTATAAGCATCAGTAACCTTGCGGCGGGCGTCTCGACTCGCTGCTTTAACTGTTAGGAGTCATAACATGAACGACAAGCTGGACCATTTCGTGCTCGAGTACGACCGCGGGAGCGGTTGCGCCCTGCTGTCTATGACCAAGGCCGAGGGCAGCCGCGGCGCGGACGGCAAGCGCCTTCCGTATGCCGTTGCCCGCGGCTATGATGCATCTGCGCGCACCTGGGAGTCGATCGAGTCTTTCGACGACGTGACGCGCGCCAAGCTCCGCTTCGAGAAGGCGTGCGGGCGCGAGTACGTGCCCGCCGGCGGCAAGCTCTACGACGACGAGTTCATCACCCTGCGCTGGCGCCGCAAGGACATCGCCGACTCGCTCGAGGACGACTGGGGCAACTTCGGCTTCCCCATCCCCGCGACCGAGGAGAACGTCGAGTGGGCCATGGATCAACTCGGGAACCATATCGACGATGCGATTCACGCGGCGGGATGGGGCATTATCCACGACTGCCTCGACCCCAACTCGTTCGACCTGGGGGTCGGACATGGCGTGCAGGCCAAGGAGTTCTACGAGCAGGTCTTCGACTGCGACGGCGACTACGATTCCACCGTCAACGTCTGGCCCTCGGTCGACGGCAGCGGGGTACACGTCTCCGCCTGGCCCGTCACCCCCGGTGGATGCGACCTGGCCGTCTATTCGGTCGATGCCGGCAAGATCGGCGATGAACCCATCACGGTCCGCGACCTCGAGGACATCGGCACGCGCGAGGTCCATGTCGATAACTTCGCGGAGAAGCCCGAGGAGGTGCGCTTCTTCCTGCGCACGGATGCCGACGTGTACCTGTTCGGCTCCAGCCTGGGTAAGTCCCTTGAGGTCGAGGACCGCGCCGGAGAGGATATCGCCCCCGCCCTGCGCGAGGTCCGCACCTACTGTAAGGACGCAACCGAGAAGCGCGACCCGCAGCTCATCTGCGCCAAGGCCCAGGCCGCGGCGGCCAAATCGGCCACGGCCGAGGGCGAGGCCGGCGGCAAGAAGCTCTAGCAGACCATGGCCGCCCCGACCGTCCGAACGGTAAACGCGCAAAACCAAAGACACCTGGCCGAAGCCGCATCGAACGAGGCGGGGTGGCGGCGCTATCTCGAGACGCTTTCCAGGCACACGGGATGCGCCAACGCCTTCTACAACCTGTCGGCGATGAACTGCGCAGGGCTCGCCGCATCCGATTGGCACGAGTGCCGCGAGATCCTGCCCATCTCGACATGGAAGTCGCTCTTCCCCGGCGCTGACATCAAGGCCGCCGATGGCTGCACGGGCGTCTACGGCGTCAAGTCCAGGCCCCGCGGCTCGGACGGCGGGCTGTTCTTCGTGGACGAGCTGTTCCCGCCGGCGCTGCTCGTGGGACTGCCCCCCACGAGGCTGAGGGGAGCCGCGCGCGTGCTCGACCTCTCCGTCGATATCGCGGCTGCGTCATGGAGCGACGCCAAGGCCGGGCTATACCGGCTCGTCAACGTCGCCGACATGGACAGCGACGCCGAGGCCGTGCCGGAAGCCGAGCGCGTGCCGGTCGCATGGGACGACCTCGACGAGAACGCGCGCTTCGTCATCGAGGCGCACTTCCGCGCCCAGGGCCCCGGATGCGCCAGCCCCGTGCCGCC
Organism: Eggerthella sp. AM16-19; assembly: GCF_003474385.1. Classification (NCBI taxonomy): domain Bacteria; kingdom Bacillati; phylum Actinomycetota; class Coriobacteriia; order Eggerthellales; family Eggerthellaceae; genus Eggerthella; species Eggerthella sp. AM16-19. The sequence continues at coordinate 79,229 of NZ_QUCY01000011.1, read as the reverse complement.
TTCTGACGACGTGAGGGCCAAGGCCTCCTCGCTCAAGAGGTACGTCAACGAGATCGTGAAGACCGCCGCGCCCCTCATCAAGCAGATGCGCAACGGATACCGCACGGCCTTCGAGAGGCACCGCCGCGAGATCATCCCCGAAAGCGATCCAGGGCGGGAGAGCGTGCACGACGCCGCCGAGCGCGGCGCCGTTGATAAGGCGAAGGCGGGAAGCGCCGCCAGGCATCCCGGTGACCGCGTTGCACCGGTCGAGACCCCGAGAGACGGGGCCGAGCCGCACGTCGATACGGAAGACCTCGCGCGCGAGCCCATCGAGAATGCCATGAGGGCGATCGGCAGGCATTCCAGGGCGGGAGACCATGGGGCGGGAGCGGTGCCCGCGGCATCCCCCTCCCCCGGCAGCGCCGGCACGGAGAGCGCCACCGGGCGGCACTTCGCGCGGAAGGACGACCCTGTAAGCCTTCCCGGGGCGCCCGCCCAAGACGGGAGGCGCGTGGAGACGCATATGGAGTCCGATCCCCGCCCGGCAACCACTCCCGCACCGGTGCGCGCGGCGAGAGCCGCCGATGGAGGTCCCGACGTCAAAACAGATCGGGTCACAGCCGGCGATGCAGGCGGGGCCATGGCGGCGAACGAGGGCGCGGGGCTCGCCAAATCACGGGCGCAGGCCCATGATCGCCGCCGCGACCGCATCGGGCGCCACGGGCGCCCATCCGAGCGAGGCGCGGACGACGGCGGAGAGGTCGACGTCCTTCGCCCGCGCGGCAGGCGCTACCGCCGAGATGAGGGCGAAGGGACGGACGCCATCGGCCCCGAGCGCCACGCGATGCGCCGCCGGCGCACACCCGATGCCAGGCCCGAGCCCGAGTCGCCGCCCGAGAAGTACTACCCGCACGGAAGGCCGCCACGGGAGGCGGCCGGGCACGCGAAGAGCGCCGCCGCCAGGACCGCCAAGGACCGCGGCAAGAAGAAGAAACCGCCGACGGGCAAGGGCTCGTCGTAAGGAGATCGATATATAAATGGCCGAACAACTCGAGGCCGGCGCCGCGGACGGCGCCGAATACTACATGGTGACGATCTTAGAGTCCGTCACCTTCAGCTATCCCGTCCGCGCCACGGACGCGGAGGCGGCGCGCGAGAAGGTCGCCGCGCTCATCGAGGCGGGGCGCGTCCGCGCACCGCTCGACCTCGTCGGAGCTCCGTGCCGCCGCGAGGGAATCGAGGTCGTGGGCGCCGTGGAGTCCGAGGACCTTAGCTGTAGGCAGGTCTGCGCCCAGACGCTCACGCCGGGCGAGGCCGAACGGCTCGTGGACGACGTCGAGGCCGGGAAGCTCTACGAGAAGACGCCGCCGCAGATGGCGCATGCCGCCAAGTCGATCCTCAAGAAGACCGGATCGGGAAAGCTGACGCCGACCAAGCGGGCAAGGAGAAAGTGACCTGGTTCCCGTTCGGGAACCTTATGGGCCGCCGGGCCGCATCGCGGGCCAGCGGCCCTACCATCTTGGGTACCAGAGTGCCGGCTTTCTTGATTGGAGCGCAGAGACGTGAACGAGCATGGACGGAATGAGACGGATATCTTCAGATGTCTCGATGTGGAGTACACGCCCGAGGGCCATTCCGAGGTGTACCGCTGGGACGATTTCCTCAAGATTGCGGGCGGCCACGTCCACAGCGCCATGTATCTCATCGATATGGTCTCGGCTGGCGGCGAGTACGAGGGGGATGAGCCGGAGTATGCCTATGCCTGCGAGATCGTCGGATGCTGCGGCCTCCGCGACGGAGTCGCGCTGTTCCGCCCGGTGTCCCACGACGGGGCGAACCTGATCCAGATCGCGTTCCTGCGCAACGATGTCGACGACGCCACCGGGGCGTATACCGAGCGATTCGAGGCGGGATCGTTCGGTGTCCCCTCCGACGTCCTCCCGTGTTCCGAGTTCGGGGTCGACCTCCTGGAGTATTTCAACGGCAGGTCGTTCAAGTACACGCCCGGCGTGAACCGCGGGCTAGACGCCCGCGAGGCGGTCAACTCCATCGAAGATGCCATCGGTTGCGATCTCGGACTGTTCGACGGTTTCTGGCTCGGCGTGCCCGGCGAGACGGATATGCGCGTCGGTCCCTATTCGAAGAAGAGCCTCCTCGACTTCTCGTATTACGCCAAAGAGCTGTCGTGCAGATACGGGTTCGCCGATAGCGATATCCTCGAAATCGCCCGGCACCTGCCTCAGGAGTGCCCCGACCGCCTCGCGGCGGTAAAGGCCTATCTCGATTGCGAGTACGTGCCGGACGGCAATGAGCTTGATGAGAAGACCTACCGCTGGGGCGACTTCCTCGAGATCGCCGGCGGAGACGCCCGCTACGCGGCCATGCTCATCGACAGGACCTCGCCGGGCGAGCCCGAGGAGGGACTTCACCCCGAGACGCTGGTGGACCAGGATATCCGCGACGGCGAGGCCTTCATGCTCGCCGGGCGGCCCATCGTCCCGAAGGACATCTACGACCTCCCGGAGACCGTTCGCGAGCTGTATAAAGAGCTCCTGAACAATGTCGACCGCTCCGGCATGCTCCTCCGCGACTGGCGCGGCTTTCCCGCCGGCACCGATGCGGACGACGTGCTGCGTGCAATCGACGGCGCGTTCGGCGAGACCGAGTACAGCCGCGCCGGAACGGTGTTCGGCGCCTATGCCGCCAACACGTTCATGTCACCCTTCCATGTGGCCGAGGATGCCGCCCACGACGTCACGCCCCTCACGCCCTGGGAGGACGAGGACGGCGTGGCGTTCCTGTCGCGCACCCTGGATGCCGATGCGGGCGCGACCGTCCCCTGCCTTTGGTACTGCATGAGCGGCGGGGAGGAGGGCTTCGAAGTCGGCGGCGTCAAGCTCGACTGCTCGAAAATCGGTTTCGACGAAGTCGCCGCGGCGGCAGCCTCCAACGGTCTCGACAGCGTTCTCGCCTATCTCGAGGAGTCCCCCCGCGGCCTGGAGCCGCTGTGCGATATCGCCGTGCGCCGCGCCGATGGCGGGCAGGCCGATGCAGTCGAGCGCTTCGGCCGCCAGGACGAGGCCATGGCCATGCTCAGCGCGATCACGGGATGCAGGATCCAGGCCTACGGCGCCGACACCCTCATCTATCGCGCCTCGCTCGACAACGCCGCGGCGGCGAAGCTCGCCGCGGGGGCGCTCGCAATGAAGGATTGCCTCAGCGGGCGCGGCGGTGCTGTCGAGCATGGGCCCCGTATCTAGCGGACCGGTTCGCAGGCGGCGTGATTCTCGGCCCCGGGCCCTTTTCGGGTCCGGGGCCTTTTGCGTGCAAGACCTCGGCGAACCCGTCGGCTTCCCGTTCGGGAAATGGGGACCATGGCGGGTGCCGGCGGCGATGCGGGCGGGTACTATCGGTCTATAGCGGTGACCAGGTCGGTCCCGGTCGGTCCCGTCTTCCCTGTTTGCAGCCGAAAGGACTTCGCCATGGATCTCTTCATGCCCGCGGAACGCGTCTTGTACGACCGGGCCTACTATCTCTCCGATGAGGCGGAGAAAGACTACGCCTCCGAGGTCGCCGAGGAACATGGAATCGACGTCGGCGAGGTGCTGTCTTCCGACGAGCTCATGGACGAGGTTCACGATGCACTCGAAAGGCATATCGATATCGATCTCGACGATGAGATCGGCAACTTCGATTCCATGCTGCGCGAACTGAAGCGCGGCGACGACCCGGAACACCCGGCTGAGATCTCCGTGGTCGCCAAGGGGACGGTCGAACGCTGGGACAAGCCCTCACGCGGACTCGTCATTGCCGACTCCCTGCTTTCCCTCGTCTCGGGCACCGGCAGCGCGGATGCCCTCAAGGATTGCCAGATCGACCGCATCGTGGACATGAACGGCGAGTTCCATATCGAAGCCTCTCACCATGACGGCTCAGCCTATCTGGACGTCCGGCTCATCTCCGGGGTATCGCTCGATGCAAATGGGTTCAAGCTCGGCAGCGAATATTACGCGCCCGGCAAAATGAGCATAGGTGATTTCCATATCCTCCTGGACAACCTCTATGATTCACCCGATGTCGGGCCGTGCTCGCTGCCGCGCCTCGCGGAGCGCGCCTACGGCACGGCACGGGAGTCCTACCGTTTCGGTGAGACGAGGTTCGACATCTACCAGGTTGCCGCCTCCCCCGACCGGCCCTATACGGTGAAAATCTCGACGGGTGGAGGTGCCTGCGGAGATGCAGGACTACAGTTCGCCTCCGTCGGGGAGGCCAAAGAGTGGTGCTATCAGTACTCCCTTCGCGAACTCGCCGAAGGAGAGAAGAGGCCCGAGCCGGCCGCTGCCGCCGCGACGGCGAAGAGGGCGGCCTGGCGCACCGGCGGGGACGGTGCCGGGGATGCCGGCGCGATCAAGCTGTAAAGGCGCGTTTGAAAGGATAGGGTCATGGCTGAGAATTACGAACCCGGCAAGTGGGATGCGGTCGTCTGCAACGGATTTGCCGCCGTCAACGTCCTCTCCTCCACCAACGTCGAGGAGCTGGGCTGGGACTATACCGAAATGGAGCTCGACCCCACCGGGACCTGCGGGCTCTTCGACGGTATGCTGCTCGACTGGGACGACGACACGCCCGATGAGCGCCGCGAGCACGAGGAATACTTCCCCGATGCGTTCACGGTGGGCGCGCGCATCCTGGCCGACGACTGGGACCATGAGCTCAGTAACGACGAGGTGCGTTCGCGCTGCTTCCTCATCATCGAGCACGCCGACCAGTTCACCGACCACGATACCGGGCGCGACTGGCTCTGCGAGAGCACGCTGGCTGACTTCTCCGAGGTCGAGGCGATGACGTTCTTCCAGAACCTCACGCTCATGGAGCCACAGGATATCGCGAGGCTCGACGGGCTCCCAATCATCCCGTCCGCGGGGCCCGAGGAGTGCCGCGCGGCGGTGCTCGCCTTCAACCAGAAGATGGCCGCCCGCCGCCGCGAACGCGGGCTGGGCGATGCAGCCGACCCCGGCAGCGTAGTAAAGAAGACCGCGCCGGCCCCGAAGCCCGCCGCGCCGAAGAGGGAACAGGCGATCTGCGGACTCGGAAGGGTCGATTTCTCCGGGCTCGGATACGGCTGGGGAACGCAATATCCCGATTCGCTTTCCGTCGATGCCATCGGCATCGATCACCAGTCGGGCGAGCGGAACGCCATCCTGAACTTCTCCCCCATCACGCATGCCGTCGATGTGGACGGCAGGAAGTTCTTCTGCCATGAGACGACTATTGCGTACGACCGAAATGCCGATTCGTGGTCCGGTGCCACCGTCGGGCCGGAATTCTGGACATTCGACGGCGAGGAGGCCCGCGAGTTCGCCGAGAGCATCGGGTTCGACCGCCTGGCGGCCCGAGCTTGTGTGCAGCTCGGCATCGATGCCCCGGGCCTCAAGGGGCGCGAAGCGCTCCCAATCCCGAAGGCCGTAGATGTCGCGCCCGAGCCCAGTTCGCAGGCGGAGGCCGCTAAGGCCGCAGCCGGCAAGAAGCTGTCCGGCAAGGGCGGCAGCGGAAAGCATATCTAGATCGGTTTGGTTTCGCCGCGGTTGGCTGGTTGGCGGCCCTTCCCGTTCGGGAAGGGCCGTTCTCGTTGCTGGGCGGTATGGGTAGCATCGTCCTTGTGATTGGCCGATCTTTGTCTTGGAGCTGATTAGATGGACAAGAAGCACTTCAATTTCGGGTCGAGTATCCGCGACTGGTATACGCAGGCGTTCCCCGACGATGGGCTCGGACGCCACATCGACCCGGATGCCACGTTCGCCGGCGCCGTCAAGTTCATGGCGGGCGGCGGCGACGTCTATGAATATCTCGGTGTCGGGGACTCCTGGGTGCGCGAGAACGTCTTCTCCAAGATCGCGGCCATCACGGGCGCCGAATACGATGATGTACGCGATGTGTGGCTCAACCATGACGCGAGCGAGTGCAGCCGACTGGTATTCCTGGGCGATCACCCCGATTGCGCAGTCGACCCGGACTGGCGCGAGGGGTTCGATGACGTCCTCGGCCCCGCCGAGCAGGCACGCTATGACGAACTGCTCGCCGAGGAGGAGCACCGAAAGGCCGGGCTCTTCGACTCGATCATGGCGGTCAACGAGATCCCCTCGGACAAGGTGTGCTGGGACGACCCCGTGGCGCTCGCAAATGGAATCGCCGCCGCCAAGCTCGCCGAGAAGATCGACGGGCCGAGCGCGGAGACGGGTGAGCGAATCGCCCTTTTCAACAAGGAACTCAAGCGCATCCACAACGAACCGCTCCGCAAACAACTGGAACAGATCGAAAGCCAGGTCGACGATTTGACGGTGAAGGCGAGCATCTATGACGAGATGCGCCAAATCGGCGAGCATACAGACCCCGAGGACATCCGCGCCGTCGAGAGCAGCGTCAGCATGACCGGCGCGCTCATGACCGCCGCGATGGCGAGCTATGACCTGTCATGCGGCCTTGTCGACGATAAGCATATCGAGCGATACGACAACGTCATCACCGCCCTCGAGGAGCGCATGGGATTCGGCGCCGGGATGCTCTCCGTTCAGACCGAGGTCGGCGAGCTCGTCACCAACGCCAAAAAGGACGGCATCAGCGTCGGCATGAACCTGCCCGGCGGCAAGTGCGTCGATATCGCCTTCGTTGATGCGGACCCGGCGGCCGGCGACCTCTACCCGACGCCCGTGCGCGCCTTCACCTACAACGGACGCGACGAGGAGCCGGATCACCGCGCCGACATGCATCTCGACGGTGCCATGGTCCTCGAGGGGCAGACGTGCGCCGAGACGCCGGCGCACGTCCCCGGCGATGTGGCCGCGGCGGCCAAGGAGGCAGCCGCGAAGAGCGCCGAGCGCGATGCCGACGGCACTCACGACATCAAGCACTAGGCGGGAGGCATAGCCATGGAAGAGACCTATCAGCTCATCGAGGGCTCACCGACGCTGCGCGACCTGGACGCGGAGGACGGCTTCCTGTGGTGCCCGCTCGGGTGGTCCGAGCGCTCGAACGAGCCGGGTATCCTTATTAGCCGTCTCGATGACGGCAGCTACGACGTGAGGCTCGGGATCGGGCTCGACGGCCCTGTGCGATTCGCAATCAGGGACCTCGAGTGGTCCTGGATGGACATGGTGATGGATGAGACCGTGGAGCTCACCTTCGCCGACGACATGACGCTCAACGACTGGATCGCGAGCGAGACGACCGCCACCGGCGCTGTGTGGGCGCGATGCTTCAACCCCTATTGCGGTCCCGACGAGAAGACGTTGAACACCTCTGAAATCATCGATGCGCTCAAGCGCTTCGAGAACCCTTCGTATCTCGCGCGCGGGCCCATCGAGAATATCGAGAGCCTACCGGTCGGGTACTACTGGTGCCCCGACGCGGTCGATACCGACCCGTCCTATAACGGCTACCTTCTGAACGTTTTCGCCGGCTTTGCCGATGGCGGGCTTCCGGCCAAGTCCTTCGAGCTCTTCGGCGGCGTCACGCTCAACGACGTGCCCTCCTTCGGGTTCGACGACGGGTGGGATGGCTCGTGCCTCAACCGCCTCGACTGGTTCGAGGATGCCGTCGGCATGGATGGCGACGGCGTCACCGCCGGCCTCGTCACCGATGACCCAGAATCCATCAAGGAGCTCGTCGGAAACTGCCCCGCCTGGATCGAGTGCTTCCCCTCGTACAGCGAGAAGGCGGCCAGAGGCGTCGACGATGTGGCCCAGGCAGTGAAGGCGTATCGGGCAAACGCCAAAAGGGTAGACAGGAAGGTAATCCCCGGGCGTATCCCAGAGCGCCTGTTCGAGGGCGCGAGGGCCGCGGCGGCAAAGACCGCCGGCGGGGCCGATGACGGCACCGGGCTTCATATCTAGGAGGGCGATCTGCATGGACTACTTCTCCCGTAAACCTGATTTCCCCACCTTCGAGGATATCTATATCGCCCGCGCACAGGGTGCCATCGAGCTCGAGCGCCGTGGCGACGAGGTCGCCTGCCGCTTCGGTCCAGACGGCCCCGCCTTCATGCTCCCCCAGGGCGCAACCCGGTGCGATATCGTCCGGGGCTGCCTTGCCTGCGATGGCATCGTCGGGGCATTGAGGGAAAACGCGGGGATGCGCTCCGCCGCGGCCGGGTGGCTGGACTCGTATTTCACCGAGATCGCCGGGCGGTCCCCCGTCGGGGAGACCTGCGGCGCCGATTGCCTCTTCGCATGCCATGTCGATATCGACGGCGTCTACGCGGAGCGCACCGGAGACCCGGACGGGCTTCGCGCCTACTGCGACCCCATGGGGGTCGGCTGGAACTACGGCCCGATCTACTACTTCCCGCGCGAGTCCATCGAGCAGATCGTCGCGCAGCTGATCGACGATGGGGACGATTTCCCCATCCTGTTCGACGGGGAAAACGTCATCGAGGCCTTCGACGGCTCGCCCGTGCACATGTCGGTGCCCGTCGAGGTGGGCGGCGAGAAGGTCTGGACGTGCGGCTACGACTTCTGCTGGTGCGAGACCGTCGCACCCGATTTCAGCCGCGCCCGGGGGCACTTCCCCGATACGATCGTGGCCGCCTGGGCGGCCGCGCGGAGCGCGAATCAATCCGATGTCAATTTGGGTATCAAGGAGCGTATGTTATGAACGAGCCTATTTCCGTAATGACCGATTTCGGCGAGCTTGTCGCAAGCCCGTTCGCGGGCGGTATCAGCGTGGATATCAACCTGCCCGACGGCAAGGGCAGCGGGCAGCTCGCCTTCATCGAGGCGACGCCGGCTGAGCTCCAGGATGACTACCCGACGCCGGTGCATGTCTTCACCTACGACGGGCGCGACTCGGAGCCGGTGCACCGAACGGATGTTCACCTCGACGGGGACGCCATGACGCTCGATCCTGTGAAGGGCACGCCGGCGCACAACGGCGCGCAAGCGCATGGCGGCGACAGGCATCCCGCAGATCTCGCCAAGGCCGCGAGCGCGGCGGCGAACCGAACTGCCGGTTCGCATACGGACGAGGCCGGCGGCATCAAGCACTAGGGCGTCGATGCCTACCGGCTAACGGATCGTCTTTGCGGGATCGTCTCGGCGGCTGTCGGCTATGCCGGCGGCCGCCGATTTCTTTGCCGCGGCCGCGAGGGTGACGGGAGATGCCTTCTCGAGGACGACGGCGACATTCCTGCGGGCCTGCTCGGCCCTCTCCAGGGCCTCCGCATACTTGGCCTCCGCGCGGCGCTTGACGCCGTACAGATCCATGTAATTCGCTGCATTTGCCGTATAGTCTGGCGTCCGGTAGTCCAGTGCCGGCGGCGCGTCGATCGCCTGGAGCTCCGCCGGGCGCCATGTCGGGTTCTTCACGGTATCCTCCAGGACGTCCAGGAACCTCGCGATCATCTCGGCTCCTGGTGAGATATCCCTTTTGTCAAGACGAAAACGCAGGGAAAAACGAGCGGAGCGCCCTGCTAGAGGCATCGCGATTCCGAAAGCCCACGAGGGCTCGCAAGGCGTCATTAAATGTAACTAATTGATTTGCTATGTACCATTCATAATGGTACATTGATAATTGTTTAGTTACATGAGGAGGCAGAGCATGAGGGAATACGTCGAGAAGACGCTGCACACGAGGGTCGATTGCGAGCCCGTCGACGCCTCGAGGCTCCCCCTCTACCTGAGGGGGCTGTACTCCCTGGAGCGGTGGACCGCCTTCGGCGTGCCATTCGCCGTGGCCTCCCCCGTCGAAAGCCTGACGGTGAAAACCCTGGCGAAGCACCGCGACGCCCTGGAGGCGGCCCTGGGGACCCCTGTGTCCTTCGCCCTCGAGGGCGCCACGGGCTACAGGGTCGGGCGAATGCTCGAGGCGGGCCTGCCCTTCATCGCCCCGGACAAGCAGGTGTACCTGCCGTTCCTGGGAATCGCGCTGAGCAGCGGAAGGAGCCACGCGCGCGACAGGCGGCAGACAGACGTTGGCACGTTCTCGCCCCAGGCGCAGCGCCTCGCGCTCATGGCGCTCTACGGCGACCTCGACGGCGCCAGCGTCACCCAGGCGGCAGGCCTCCTCGGCACGGCGAAGATGACCGCCTCTCGCGCATTCGACGAGCTCGCGGCCGCCGACCCCTCGATCGTCGCCGCCGAGGGGCGGCGGCGGGTGCTGCGCCCCGGCAGAGACAAGATGGAGATGTGGCGTCACTTGGAGCCGCGCATGTCGAGTCCGGTCGCGAGGGAGCACCGCCTGGGCCGCGTGCCCGATGCGGAGCTTCCCCTTGGCGGGCTCTCGGCGCTGTGCGGACTCTCGATGCTGCAGGACGACCCCTGGCCGACTTTCGCCGCAACCAAAGCGCAGGAGCGCACTCTGGAGCTGGCGGCCGACGCGCGCGACGCCGGCCTCGACGAGCCAGAGGATCCCGCGTGCGTGGTGCAGGTGCTGCGCTACGAGCCCGTGCCGGCGCCGGGATGCGCGGTCGACCCGCTTTCGGCCATCCTGTCCCTTCCCGCCGACGAGAGGGACGACCCGCGCGTCGCGGGCGAGATCGAGAACGTTTTGACCCGGGTGCTTGGAGGCGATCATGAGGGGAATCGATAAGTTCAAGGAGCGCTTCGCGGGCCACGACGGCGAGTACGTCCTGATCGGCGGCGGCGCCTGCGACCTGCTGTTCGGCGAGGCCGGGCAGGACTTCAGGGCCACCAAGGACCTCGACCTGGTCCTTTTGGTGGAGGCGCTGACGCCCGAGTTCGGCCAGATCTTCTGGGATTTCGTCAAGGAGGGCGGGTACGAGAACAGACAGAAGAGCAGCGGAAAGCCTCAGTTCTACCGGTTCTCCAAGCCGGATGACCCGGCCTTCCCCGCCATGCTGGAGCTGTTCGCGCGCACCGACGTCGACCTGCGCGACGCGGAGTCCGGCCTCATGCCGATCCACATCGACGACGAGGTGTCGAGCCTTTCGGCGATTCTGCTTGACGAAGATTACTATCGGCTGCTCGTCGAAAACAGAGCGTCGGCCGGCGGCGTCGCCGTCCTGTCGGTCGAGGGGCTGATCCCCTTCAAGGCCAAGGCGTGGCTCGACCTTTCCGCCAGGCGGGCGGGCGGCCAGGCCGTCGACGAGAAGAGCGTGAAGAAGCACCGAAACGACGTTTGCCGCCTCGCCACGCTGCTCGCGGGCGGCGAGCGCCCCGCCATGAGCGATGGGGTCCGCGCCGACATGCGACGCTTCCTGGAGGCCTACGAGTCGGACCCCGTCGACCCCAAGGCGCTCAAGATCAAGGGCGTCGGGGCGCAGCAGGTCGTCGAGGTGCTGAGGAACGTCTACCTGCGGTAGCGCAGCTGTCCGATAGCGCTACCGTGCGGCGTCATCTAGGACGGGCCGCAAGGCGCACCCCGCGTCTTTCATCGCCGACTACCTGCGCCACACCGCAGCTACTGGGTATCCACTAAGTAGTTACTGGGCACTGCTGAGCAGTCCAGCAGGTTGCGAAGGCTGAGCCATAGTTGGACATCGCGTCGTTGCATTCGAGACAAATGGGGGGATGCGGACAAGTAGTTGGACCGAATCGGTTCGGTTAGGAGTTCGCGAATGCCGAGCTACACGGACGAGCAGAAGCGCAAGGCCGTCGATATGATCGAGGAGTGCGGCGGATCGGTGACGCGCGCGATACGCAGGCTGGGATACTCCACGCGCCACAAGTCGAGTGCAACTTTCTTCTTCGACAAAAGGTCATAGCCACCCCTCACCTGCGCGAGGTCGCTGAGCCCTGGCTTCACTAGAGTGCGATAGTTCCAGCCGTGAATGCGCTTCTCGAACTCGGCGCAAAAAGCCGGGCGTTCAGGCCTTGGGCCTATAAGCGCCATGTCGGCATCATCTCGGAATACGCTATGCGCTCCCCTTCGGCCATATCCACGGCCCGCGGGCGTATGGTTATCATGTTGTGGGACGAGGCAAGATCCTGCTCCGCATACTCCACGTTCACCACCATGTAGTCCGCGTACTTGTGCCTGGGCAGCATCCTCGACATCAGGATATCGCCCGCACGCAGGCAGTAACGGTCCGCCTTGGCCGCATCGACCCGGATGAGCTCGACCCCCTCCACCTTTTCCTCCGGCATTAGGATGCCTTCCGTCAGGTCTTTCACTGAGATGCGCCTAAGGGTCACCCCGTCGATGTCGGCGGCCTTCACGCTGTCCCGGGACATCAAGGGAGGCACGACGGCGAAAAGGTCGCCGACCGTGGCCTCGTATCTCCTCAGCATCCCCAGCATCGACTTCGCATCGAACTTTCGCTCTACGGTCATGTCCTCTCCGAACTGACGGGTCTTTTGCAAAAGGATACCCTCGGCGCGGCGGTGGAGGGGCGCCCCTTCCCGTTCGGGAAGGGGCGTTTCCGTGCGGGTTCGCGACGGGTAGCATCGATGGAGACAACCGTTTCACTGGAGGTGCCGACATGGCCGATATCAACCCTAATGACAGCGCGACTCTTACCGATGGCCTCGAGATCGACAGCTACGATGACGTCGTGAACCTGCTCGGCGCCGGCGAGGCCGCCGCGATGCTCGCGGATGCCGTCGGCAACCGGTTCAACCGGCAGGACATAGTGAAGGCCATCCTGAACGGATGGGATATCCACCTCGACTACTGGCCCGAATACGGGGAGTACGACTATGCCGCGCGCATCTGCGGCGAACTGCTCGCGGACACCTCGCTTGCGTGGGCCGATGGCCTCATCGACCCGGATAAGATCAAGACGCACAAGGGACTGACCGCCGGCGACCTGTCGCATGCCGTCACCTGCGTGCTCACGGACAGGTTCAATGACGGGCTCGATGAGGCGAGACTTGCGGATTGCAAGAATATCGCCGATGAGTTCGCCCGGGCAATCGAATCTCGGGTCGGGTCGGGGCATCTCGGGCGGGCGCTCTACGTTGACGGCGACTGCCTCCGCGACGATCTGACCGATAAGTTCGGGTTCTTCTACGACATCGATTTCAGCGGGCTCTCCTTCAAGACCTCGCTCATACTGTCCGTCAACGACCTGTATTCCGAGGGCGACGTCATCGATGCGGCGCGCGACTGGCAGGAAGATTACCTCCTCTGCGTCTGCCATAGGGGCGGCAAGGGCGAGGATGACAGGTGGGAGTACGAGCCCGCCGAGGACTACAGGCCCTTCACGCGTCCTGCGGACATCCCCGAGAGCATCTTCGACAAGCTGTGCGCCTCGCAGGGCACGACCGTCGAAAAGGTCGTCAACGACCCCGTTACGCCTTTCGAGCGCAGCTTCCGCGAGGATATCTTCAATATGCCGCAGAATCGCCCTGTCGGGCTCGCGGTCCTCGCGACGCTGCCGCTCGACGCGTTCCTGGATGCCAGCCTGTCGATGATCTGCCGCGGCGAGGGCGAAAACGCCGGCACGTTCACGGTCAAGCCCGGAACGTATGAACCCATCTTCGGTATCTACGACCCCGTTGGCGGGTGCGGCGGCACCATGGGCACCGTGCTCGACAGGGATTTCGAGATTGACCCGCACGACATCGCGTACACGATGATGGAACCCGTGCGCGGCGAGTGGAAGTCCGACCGCATCGACCTGTACACCCCCCAGGACTGTTTCGGCTTCTCCGACCCCTTCGGAGGGCGCATCGAGTATTCCGAGAAGAAGCCCGAAATCGCCGTCGCGGTGAAGCCCGATCCCGTCGAACTTGGTCACCGCGCCTCAGTCGCGGCCAGCTCGACCGCCGGCGACCGTGCGCGCGGCGCCAGAATTAGGCAGTAGGGGTGCCGCCATGGACAATCGGGACGCCAAACGCAAGAGGCCCATCACGTGCCTGGAGTCCGGGGTGACCTACGACTCCGCCTACCGGGCGGCCAAGGAGCTCGGTTTCGCCGACTCGCGCAACATCTTCCGCTCCATCCAGCGCGGCACCTGCACCCAAGGGCTGCACTTCTACTATGCCGACAAGCCGAAGCCGGCACCGGAGTTCTTCATCCCGCCCAACAGGGCGCCGCGCCCCGTGGTGTGCCTCGATACCGGGGAGACGTTCGAATCGGCATTCCAGGCGGGCCGCGCGTTCGGCATCACGCCCGGAGGCGTGCGCACATCGGCCAGCACGGGCGTCGAGCGCGGCGGGCTGCACTTCTATTACGGCGACGAGCCGAAACCGGCGCCGGAGTTCTTCAGGGAGCGCCATTCGAAAACCCGTCCCATCGTCTGCTTGGAAACCGGCGAGACCTTCATGGGCAATCCTGCCGCGGCCCGCCCCCTGCATGTATCGCCCGCCGCGATCAGCCAGGCCGTCCGCTACGGATCGTCCGTAAACGGGTTCCATTTCTACCATGGGGACGAGCCGAAACCTGCGCCGGAGTTCTTCAAACCGGCGAAGGTCAAAGGCGGCAAGAGCCCTGCGGCGATGGCTGCCGCGGCGATGGCCGCCGCGGGGAATAGCGCTCCGGGTACCGATTACCGCGAGCACGGTATTCAACATGATCGGCGTGCGGTACAATAGGTGCGGTCGGTAAGGCGCCCTCGGTTTCCGAGGGCGCCTTCTTTCGCTTTCGGGGTCATGGCGATGTGATGCGCAGCGCCCGTCGGTCTCGTAGTCGATCACAGGTCTCGTTTTCCAACTTGTCTTCCGGGACCTCTCTACGGCCATCGTCGTCCCTTTCATCGTGGATATCGGTTTCCGACGTTTCCGACCAGTGGGCTTATACCCATTTTGTACAGATGGCATCACGGGGCGGATGGCCTTTCGCGTTCCAGGGAGGGAGGTTTGGGTTGGGTCTTGTGGAATGGTATTCTTGCGGTAAGTGGTTTATATTTAGACCACATTGGTATAGTTGTCGGTAGGGAGACAGGAGGGTTTCTGTGAAAAGCGTCGAGGCAATCAAGATTCTGCATGGGTGCGACCTGGAGGGCCGAATCCTTTTCCGCAGCCGCGAGCTGGGGGCCCTTTTCGGTGAGTCCGGCGATACGCTCCGCTCGACCATCAAGAGGCTCACCGCGGACGGCCTCCTCGAGCGCATCGCCCATGACGCGTACCTCTACCTGCTTTTCCACCCCAACGGCTGCGACCTGCTCGGCCATATCGCGGCGTTCTTGCGCCCCGGCGAGGTCACCTATGAAAGCCTCGAGTCCGCAGCATCGCAGTGGGGCTTCATCTCGCAGATCCCGCTCGGACGCATCTCATGCGTGACGACGGGCGCGGAAGGTCTCGTCGATACCCGCTTCGGTGCCATCGAGTTCGTTCACACGAACGATGGTTTGAATGACGTCAAACGGGGAATACTCGACCGTATGCCGAGGAATCGGCTGCCGATCGCGACCGAGGAGCGCTGCCTGCACGACCTCGTCTCGAGGAAGCGCAGCCTGGAGCTTATCGATTGGGATGAAGTGGATGCTGATTGACCTTGAAGAACTTGCCGGGGAGATCGCCAGCAAGGTCGATGGCGCCGGGGTCACGCCCGTCATCGAAAAAGAAATCGTCCATTACGAGATCATCCGGTCCCTCGGGAGGAACGGTCTGCTTCAAGACATCACCTTTCAGGGCGGGACTTCACTGCGCCTCTGCTACGGATCGCAACGATATAGCGAAGACCTCGATTTCGTCGCCGGCGATAAGTTCGATTCGCTTCCCTTGGACGATTTCTCAAAGACTTTGCGCTGCGACCTGCTGAGATCCTACGATACCGAAGTGAGCGTCAGGGAACTAAAGGTCGTCAACGAGTTCGATGGCGTCGGAATGCGGAGATGGACGGTCTCGGTAAACACCAACATCGCGCGCCCCGATTTGCCGAAACAGAGAATCAAGCTCGAGATCGCGTCCGTTCCGGCGCATACATCCACGGTCCGCCGCGTCGCGGTCAATTATCCCGAGCTCGCCGGAATGTATGACGACCTTACAATCCGGTGCCAGACGCTCGAGGAAATCTTGGCCGATAAGCTGATCTCATTCTCCGCCACCGATACGCATATCAGGCACCGCGACCTCTGGGACATTCCCTGGATCGTCCGTGCGCAGGAAATCGACTTTTCTGCCGTAGCCGCACTTGTCGCGGCAAAGCACGATGACTACCGCTGTCCCGTGCCCCTTGCCAGCATGATCGCTGTCGGTACGCAACGCGCACACGTCTGCTATGCCGACGGGTCATTCACCGGGCAGATGCAGCGTTTCCTATCCCCTGCCGTTCTCGACCGCATGCACGATTTCGATAACCACTGCGATGCCCTCAACGCTATCGTCGAAAAGTGCTACGGCCGCGTCGCCGCCTCCCTCGGCATCTCGGATCAGGTCGAGCATGCCAGGCGCAGGCTCGCAACCGAGATATCGTCGGGATCGATTTCGACCGCCGGCATGCCGAAAAGGAATCTTGGACTTTCCTAAAGAGATGGGTGTGGGGGCATTATCTTGGCCGCCGGCACGGTCTGGGCGGCGGTCATATCCGTTTCGGGCGTCTCGCGTATGGGAGTTTATCGAATAAAATGCACCCAGTGTCCGGGTGCCTGCCTAGGGTCGATGTGGTCCCCGCCGATTTCCGGCGGGGACTGCCATGCTGTCGCTATCGCTTTTTAGCCGGGTGCTCCTTGCTCCAGGTCGCACGGCATGAGTTGCTGCAAAATGAGCGTTCGCCACCCTGGGTTCCCGAGAGCACGGTCCGCATACATCTCCTGCATGTCAGGAGGTAGCGGTCGGGATGGTCTCTGGCGAGTAACCACATGGCCTCCATTATGTTTCGAGGCTTTCGCTCGGGGGCGATCTCGGTCATCTTCACACCGGAATACGCCAGGCGGGGCTGAAACAGCCTTCCATCAAATGCCTGTAGCAGTCGATTCGCTATCCGCATCTGATCTTTCACGGGCTTACTGCCGATATCTGAACTTACGACCAGATAGCACCATCTGTCCTCTTCCGGGCGGCCTTTGCGGTCGGTACCGTCGGGCTGTTTCGTCTCGAGCGAGGTGAGAAACCTGATGAACCCGTTCCCCTCGCCTTTCAGGCGATGATCGATGACGGGCCGCGTCGACGGTCTTCCGATGTCGACTAGGTCGGCGTAAAGGGGCCACGCCTTTCGTATATCGAGAGGCGCGTCGGAAATCGCCATGGTATCTGTGCGGTAGAACGGGTTGTATGCCACTGGGATCGCAAAGCAGGCTGCCGGGCCCATATCGAACCGGTCTTTCTGACCCGATGGCTCGACCTTGCGAAACCGTGCGGCCTCCAGGATGGCCTTCGGGTCGGCGCCGGCCCTGTAGAGCCCTCCTATGCGCAGGACTATCGAGAGCAGGTTCCTCGCAAAGACCCAATCGTGCAACGGCTCGACGACGGCGCGGAACTGCGAATCGAGGTAGGATAGGTCTTCGGCATTCGAGAAGTCGAACCCGTCGATAAGCTCCCTTGCGGCCTTCTTTCCCGTCCTGCCGATTTCCCTATAGCCCGTGCCGCCTGTTCCTACGGGCTCGGCATATGGATCGAAGTAACACTCGGACAGCAGACCTCCTAGGTCGGATGGGACTAGGTCCATTTCGCCCGCGATGCCCCGTTGGAGCTCGCTCGGTACGAAGATGCGGCTTGCGAGATCGCCTTCCGAGGCCAACATGGGGCCGAGACCCTGGGCCGCCAGGACCAGCGAGCGCGCATCCCTCGCCATCATGAGCTCATTGAAACCGTCTGGGTCGATCGGGAGACAATCTGCCCCTATATCGCCAACTGCCAGGATCCTGACGAGGACATGCATGCCCGACTTCCCGTCTCTCGCGATATAGATTCGATCGGTGCGCATATGGCTCCCCTCTTTCAGTCTTCCTCGGTCTGGCGGTATACGCGGAGCTCCCATTGCTTCCGCTCGACTTTCGCCACGGCGTCCAGGATGAAGCCCGTGGCGAGCGAGATGGCGGCCGTGAACATGAGCGCCGCGGCGAGGATGGCGGTCGGGAACCGCGGCACGAGGCCGGTGGCGAGGTATTCGGTCACTACCGGCATGCCGGCACACAGGCCGCCGATGCAGAATATCAGGGCGACCAGCGAGAAGAACTTCAACGGGCGGTAGTCCTTGAAAAGGGTGCCGATCATCGCGATCACCTTCAACCCGTCTTTCACGGTGTTCAGCTTCGAGACCGAGCCCTCGGGACGGTCGCGGTACTCCACCGGGACGTCGGCGATGCGCCAACGGCGGTCGACGGCGTGAATCGATAGTTCGGTCTCGATCTGGAAGCCCTCGGATAGCACCGGGAAGGTCTTCACGAACGGCCTGGACATGGCCCGGTACCCGGTCATGACGTCCTCGAAGCCGTAACCGTATATCCACCTAATCATGGCGCGCACGAGGTCGTTGCCAAAGCCGTGGAAGGCACGGGCGTTCTGCTGCGCATAGGCGCCGTTGGACAGGCGGTCGCCCACGACCATATCGGCCTCGCCCGCGAGAACGGGAGCGCAGAGGGCTCGCGCCGATTCCGCCGGATAGGTGTCGTCGCCGTCGACCATGAGGTAGCAGTCGGCATCGATGTCGCGGAACATCTGGCGACAGACGTTGCCCTTGCCCTGGCGCGGCTCGCGCCTGACGGCGGCGCCGTGCGCGCGGGCGATCTCGGCGGTGCCGTCGGTCGAGTTGTTGTCGTAGACGTAGACGGCCGCCTCGGGCAGTTCACGGCGAAAGTCGTCCACGACCTTGGCTATCGTCGGAGCCTCGTTGTAGCACGGGATGATAACGGCGATCCTGTCTCGGCTCACTGTCGACTTCCCTATTCGATGTCCAGGTAGGTGCACGGGACGCTGACGTATCCGCCCCGGGGGTCCAGGACCTTGATATGGTCGTGGGAGGACTCGATAACGTCCGCACGGGCGATATCGCCCGGAAGGCGGAACAGGTCCTCATGGTCGATGTAGGCGGCGCAGTACGTCCAGCCGCCCCTGCGGATGATGACGAGCTCGCGGACGCCGGTCTCGTGTCGGCAATATTCGGAAACGGTCATCGGTCTACTCCTTGTCCTTGCCGGATAGATTCCTCTCGACCTGCTTCAGCAGCTCGAGCTTCTGGGCCTCGATCTCGTTACGCTTGCGCAGCTCGTCGGCAACCCTCTCCAACCTGTCTTCAAGGCCATACAGACCACTTACATTTACGGACATTTCGATTTCCTTTCCCACAAATGCGATTTCGGGTCTTCAATCGATATGCGGGGATACGCCCCCAATGTCCAGAGTTCTACCCGCGGTGGAAAAATCTATTCGTTGAACGGGGTAAATATCGAAAAAGGCACCCGGTTTCCGGGTGCCTTGGCGTAGGTGTCGCGAGCATATGAAGGCGTAATACCATTAGCTTGTTCTGACAATTATACGAACGTTGCCAATGCTTACGCGGTATTTAGCCGTGAAGAAGCCTTCGAAGCCAGGGCGGAACTCCCCACCTCGATCACTTGCGTCACTCTAAAGGTGCGACCGTCGCGCCACGCGATGCTTAGTGGCTCCAAAAAGCCATCGTCGCGCACGTGCGCGACGACGTCAACGTATCGCTTGTGAACGCGTCTCATTCTGCCGTTGCCGTCTTTTATCCAATCTTCCATATATCCGATTATCAAACAGGAGCCCGTTATCAGGTAGCGAACAAACGATGGAGATTCACTGAGTGAGCAAGCAGATCAGCGTTGCTGTCATCTTGCGAAACAAATAGATCAAGCGGTTTATAGCTATGCTTTCTTTCGCTCGATCTTCCTTGTTAACTTCCATGGCTTAACTTCCCCAAGTGTTTCAATTTGTAACGGGAAGGTGAAACGCCCGCGGCGGCCGTTTTGCCGCCGCTGGTATCACTGTTGTTACTTTCTAGAAGAGGTCGGCGAACATCGAATCGTCTTCCTCGTAGTCGTCGCTGTCATCATCGTCGTCACTGTCTTCATCGAACGCTGGATGTCCTTGTCGACCTCGACTCGCCAAGTCAAGGCTTTCCTCCAGCTCGTCGAGCGTCACGGTCTCAAGCCTGCCAGCCCGGTAATCCTCGACCTTCTTCAATAGACCGTACTCATACTCAAGTCTGTCAATCTCGGCGGACTCAGTCTCCGAGCCGCCGGGTTCGAGGTCGATATCTGCCTCCGAGCCGTCTCCCGCGGTGTCCGCGGTAGACTCGGGTGAATCCGCATCGGGGCCGTCTTCCGCTGAGGCTCGGTCGTCGGTGCCGTCTTCGGCGGCGTCTGCCGTAGCGCCATCGGTTTCCGCGTCTTGGGACGGCTGCGGTTCGCTTTCGGTCTCGGCATCGTCGGCATCGGGATCGTCCGAGACGGTGCCGCCGCCGCTCACCATGCCGCCCGCGGTCTTCATGGCCACGAGCGCGCCGCCGAAGGTCATGAGCTCCATGTGCGCGTACTGCTCCGGGTCGACCACGACCGTGGGCTCGGGGCGGAGCTCCATAAGGTTCCGGTCGCCGCGCGTCCAGGTTCCGCGGGTCCAGGTGATGCCCGAGTCCAGGTCGTTCCAATCGATCAGGTCGTCGGCCATGAGCATGCCGTCCCCGAATGAGAGCACAGTCGGCACGATTGTCTCGTAGCTGCCGGACTCATAGTAGATGCAGAGGCCCTGCCCGTGGTCGCCCAAGTAGTTGCCGCTGTCGTCGAACAGCACCTCGAAGACGGCCGGAGCCAAACGCGAACCGTCCTCGGTCCTCACGAGGATCGGCTTGCCGTCCGCATAGACGCCGTCTATGGCGTCCAGCTCGTCCGGCTCGATGATCGTCACGGCGCGCTTGAGGAGTTGCATGTCGTCGCTTGTTGTGATGAACACGCTGCGCTCTAGAAGCACGCCCTGGTTCAGGTAATCGGAAATGTCGAGGAAATCGTCCTCGAGCATGATGCCGCTGTGCAGGTCCATGCGCGTCGTCTCGATCACGCGGGCCCTGTCATGCATCTTCACGATGATGTTCACCGTCTATCTCCTCCTTGTGTAGTTCGCCGGCGTATAGCCGTCGTCGTCGATATCCTCTCGGATCTGCGTATACGTCCGCGCGTCTCTCGTCTTGCCTTCGTCCCTCTTCTCGAGTTCGAGGTTCTTGACCTTCGGATGGCTGTTCAGCAATGCGTTGACGTCGGCGATGGTCGGCTCACCGCCGAGGCTGTCGATGTCGGCCTTGGCGATGACGCCGGACTCCACGAGGTCTTCGAGATATTTCATCTGCCTGTCGGTTGCGGGGCGCTGGAGGTACGGCTTCCATCCGGGCTTCGCGCTCCTGTCCGTCTCGCCGGGCGCGGCGATCGTCACGGGGGCGTCCTGCGCCCATTCGCTTCCGGCTATGCCGTAGGCCGACCGCTCCGCGCGCAGGTCCTCCTCGCGCTGCTCGCCGATGATCTTCGCCTTGGCGCGCTCATGGTCGCGCTCGATCTGCTTGATCTTGTCGGGCGTGAGCGCGCCCGCCGCGATCGACTCCGAATAGGCCTTCCGGTAGCGGACGTACTCGCTCGTCAGCATTGCGGTCTGCTCGGCGGTGATGACCTTGGCGCCGCGGCTGTTGCGCCCGGCGCCTTTTTGTCTCTCGCCG
Organism: Eggerthella sp. AM16-19; assembly: GCF_003474385.1. Classification (NCBI taxonomy): domain Bacteria; kingdom Bacillati; phylum Actinomycetota; class Coriobacteriia; order Eggerthellales; family Eggerthellaceae; genus Eggerthella; species Eggerthella sp. AM16-19. The sequence goes on along the minus strand of NZ_QUCY01000011.1, from coordinate 57,752 downwards.
CGGCCCCGCACATCGGTGGGGCCGATCGGCATCTGCGATGAGGTCAGGACATCGACCGCGGCGGAAAGGCGGCGCGAGCGGTTGCGGATATCGCCTGCCGCGGAAATGAGGTTCGCGGCGTCCGCCCTGACGCCATCGCGGCGCTCGAGGAGGTCCGTGTAGGTCCTAACGGTGAGCTCGATGCCGCGCTCGGCCATCCATTTGCGGATCACCTCCATCTCGCGAAGCTCGGCGGCGTTATCCTCGCGCCATGCCGCGAGCGCGCCGTGGCCGTCCGGGCGCGCGGTCAGCTGCGCGGCGCAGGCCGTGTACACCTCGACCTGGCGGATCGCCTCGGCCGTCTGCTCGGCCTCCAGCTTGAGTGCGTCGGCCCTCGCGTCGAGCGCTTCGACCTCTGCGGCGAGGCGCTTGGCATCGGCCGCCATGTCCGCGTAGCTGAGGTAGCCGCGCTCGCGGATGATGTTCACGGCGTCGGCTGCGGCGGCGAGGCGCGCGGCGGAGCGCTCGATCTTCTTAGACCGCTCGAGGTTGTTCGACGCGACGGCTTCGAATGTCATGGGCGGTAGTTTGACGTCCGGGACAAGGTCCTCGGCGCACATCCTCACGTTCGGACGCCGTCCCTCGAGGCGCACGGAAAGGCGCTCGCGCAATCCCTCGACTGTATATGAGTCGTCCAGCTTGTAACCTTTCACGGGGCGCCCCTTACCCTCGGGCGGGTAGAAGGTCAGCACGCCGCGGCGGTTGATATTGATGCGGTAGCCCTTCTCAGCCAGGCGGCACTCGAGTGCAGACCATGTCCGGCAGCCCTGCAATGCCGACTCGATGTCGTCGTGCATCGCGTCGGTCCAGAGCTTCCTTCCGCTGTACCTGGCGCGCCGCTGGGCGTCCGTCTCGTGTCGGCGCGCCGGGCGCGCCTCCTGCAAGACGACCTCGCGGCGGCTGTCGGGGCGCGGCGTGCGCGCGTACCAGGAACCGTCCTCGTCCCTCGTGAACTTGAAGTTGTCGAATGCGCTGTAGCCGTAATCGCGGCAGATGCGCTGGAGCTCCATAGCGTCGGCCTGAACATCGTCGTCGTCGAGGTGTATCTTCCTACCGTCGACGGGGTTGACGGAGTTGACGACGATATGTGCGTGAGGGATGCCGTTGTCTATATGTGTCTCAATCACCCACTGGTAACCGCCGTAGCGCTCGCGCACCCAGTCGTATGCCAAGGTGTCGACCGCTTTGGCATCCAGGCCGTCTTCGGGATCGGGTGAGATCACGAAGTGGTAGTACTTGCGGCCCGTATCCTTGCCGAACATCTGGCGCGTCGCGTTCATCTGCTCGTCCCAGTCGGACCTATCGAGATCGATCGAGCTTGAGCGAAAGGTGACAGCTCGGCCGTTGCGCGCAAGGTAGTCCTTGATCTGCTTGCAGCCGCCGAACTTGCGGGCGAGCGTCTTGAGCATCGCCATGCTAGCGCTCCACTTCTGATTGACGCCTCAGCTGCATCATGAGGCCGCGCGTCTCCGCCAGCGCCTTGCAGTATGGGTCCTTCAAGGTGGCGACGAAGTTCTCGATCTGCGCCGCGAGCTCGCGGCGGCGCTCCCTGCCCATGTCGGGCATGTCCTGGAGGAGTATAAGCGTGTTCGCCGCGGCGGCGAGCTGGTTCAAGTTCACGCCCTGTTTGTTGAACTCGTAGAAGAACTTCTGGAAGAAATCGGGGTCGCCGATGTAGTACATGGGCGTGTGAAGGATGCGGTCGACCATGAAGCGCGATTGCGTCATGCCGGCCTTTCTCGCGGCGTCTCGGATGAAGGTGTCCTCGTAGGGCGTCACGTTGAAATGCTTCTGCACGGTGCGGTGCTCGGTGTCGAGCAGACCTTCCAGCGCCTCCTTCACGTCGACGCACTCGCCGCCGGGCAGCTTCGACAGCGTGAACTCCTGCTTGCCGTAAATCGCCGCCTCGCGGATGAAATCAGAGACGGTCAGGCCGGCAAGCTCCGCCTTCGCACGAACCTTATTCAGTTCGGTTTCAGTCAGGCGAACGCGGATATAGCGTCCCCTGCCGTCTCTGCTGGCTGTCAAAATCTCTCCTATCTCCTCGCGCACCCGTGCGCGACCCCGGTCCAAGGGCGGAGCCCTGGCAAGCGCCGGAGGCGGGCGGGTTTCCGTCGGCGGACTGTGCCCGATGGCGGAAATCTGACCGACTTCGGCGGCATACTTGTGGCCACATCTACGATGGGGGTACAAGTATGCGTCTCTTGCGAAGTTTTCAGTATCCTACCCCTATTTGCCTGGGTTTAAACCGGTTTGCACCGGTCATCCGATGCCGTTATACCGTCCGCGTTTTGGCTGTCCCTCGTCTCTTTCGCGACGAACGGGACGCTGCTCATCTGTTGCAAGTCCGATACGGCTCGGATACCGTCACGGCCGTATAAGTTGTTTTCAGCGATGAGAAGGAGGGTCATATGGATGCTGACGATTGTGCCCGTATCATCGAGGGGGTGGCCGCTGTGCTCGATCTGCTCGCGGCCGATGGCGATGCCGTGGACGACCCGGCGCCGATCTACGAGCTGCTTGCGGAGAGATGTCGGCATGTCCGCGTGGCACTCGAAGTTATGACGGGGTGCGAGTAGCCTGCGTGCCCGATCGCGGCAGGAGTCTTGCGCGCGAGCGCGTGTCCAACGTCTCGGTGCGCGCCGATCCGATACCTCCCGACTCCGGCAGGCGTGCATCGAGGCGCGGCGGGGCCTGGCCGCCCGTGTCCGCCGCGAGCGTTTCCGCTCGCTTTCCATCGTTGTCCGGTCAGTGTTCCGGGCGTTGCGTCGCGACATGAAAAAGGCCGCCACCGTGTTCCGGTGGCGGCCTCTCGCCCGGCGACCCTCGCCAATGCAAGATCTACGCCTTCTTTTCCGCGAGACGTTCGTAGTCGTCGCTCGAGAGCACCACGGCATACACGGCGCCGTCCTTCATCAGGTACGCCATACCGTTGCGCTCGATGCGGCGCTCAATCTCGGCCTGCGGGTCGCTGACGCCGCCGAGGTCGACGCTGGACTCCATCAGGCGTCTGATGTCGTCCATCGTCAAGTTCTGCATCTGCTCGGTGAACGCTTGGCGCTTCTGGCGGGCGCGGCGCTTCTCGCGCTTCTCGGCCTCGGCCGTCTTCTTGGCAGCCTCGGCTGCGCTGTCCGCAGTCGAGGCCTTCGGCTTCTCGGTCGCGGTCGGCTCGATGTCGTACGGGACATCGCTATCGGTATCGAACATATTCTCCCTCCCCTCTGGTCACGTCGCCGGCATTACCATTCGATGCTACCCAAAAGCGCCCGGTCCCAAACGCCGGCCGACGTATCCGTAGTCCTGCAATTGCGCGGGCCGTTTCCGCCGCCTGTTTCGCGCGTTGCGCAAAAAGGATCCCCGCCATCGGTTCCGATGGCGGGGATCTGTGCTACTTGAAACCGCGACGGTGCGAGCCGGCGGTCTTCATGTGGCATCCGGCATGCCCTATGACTATCAGCTCGTTTTCCCGATCGATATAGAAGTGAAGGCGGAAGGTGTTCTTCTGGCTCCTCCCCTTGATGTGGGCGGAGATGTCGACGGTTCGGCCGCCGTAGCTCCTCTCGCGCATCTTCATCAGATCGGCGCGCGCCCTGGTGGCGCTGCTCTCGCTGAAGGTGAGCTCGTAACCCGTACGGCGCTGGAACTCGTCTGCGACCTGGCCCTCGCAATCGTCGTCCTCGAACAGGAGTCCGTAGAGCGCCGTCGCGGCGCCACGGACGATATCCCACTCCTCGGCGAGGTTGCCGTCGTATGATTTGGCCGAGTCCATCGCCTCGGGAAGGACAACGATGCGGTCGGGCCAGATGGAGCGCGCGAGCTTCAGGAGGTCCGCCAGGTCGCGCGGGATCACCTGGAGGCATTCGGCCACCCTCGCGGCTCCGTCGTCGTCCGACGGCGCCGCGCACTGCGCCGCCTTGCGCTCGAGCGCGCGCTTCTCGCCTTCGAGGCGCTGGACGGTCCTTGTGAGCTCATCCACCTTTGCCGTGGCGTCGGAATAACTCCGCTCCTGGTCCGTCGCGATCTCCTCCCATGCCTCGGCGTCGGATCGCAGGCGCGCGATCTCCGCGCGCAGGCCGTCGATGTCGGCTACCGGCTCAGCGGGCGCCTTCGTCCGCGCACGCAGGCGCTCGATTCGCTCGCCCTGTCGCTCGCTCTCCGCGCGGCTGCGCAGCCACAGCACGTCGCCAATCCCGGCGACGTCGCCCGGTCGGCTGTCGATGCCGCGACCGAGGCCCTGCATGAGGACGTTGATGAAACCGTCGCGGCCGCCAGCGGCATAGCGCTCGACCCTGTGGCGCGTGAAGAGCGTGCACGCGGACAGCGAGTCCTCGGTCGACAGGTCAATTCCCGGGCGGTACACCATCACGGCGCTGCGCCCGATCCTGTAGCGCCCGGCCGGTGTCCGGTCGGGCAGCAGGTCGCGGAACGCCTGCACCAACATGCCGTCGCGCATGTCGATGACGTATACCGTGGCCATGCCGACGAGCTTCGATGCGAGCTCGGTGGCGTCCCACACAGGTGTCTTACCGTCGTCGTCGGTCGTCATGAGGACGATCGGCAGGCAGCGCGCGCGATCGGTCAGGCTCGGCATGAAATCGCGCTTTAGCGTGTCCGCGTCAAGGTATATCTCCTCGACGCTCACGCGCGACGCGCCGATCCTCACGTCTAGCTTTCCGCTCGCGAGGATATCGCGCACGACGCGCGGCACGGACGGCAGCGGGTTGCGCTGGTATCCGAAAAAGCCGTTCACGGCGTAATGCGATACCTGCACGTTGAGGATGCACCCGCCGTCTCCGGCGGGTGCGAGGCCGATCCTCGTGTGCCAGCGGCGGCGCGAGAACTCGCCGTCGAGCTCATCGGCCTCGACCGCCCATGCCGCGCCTTGCGCGCCGGATAGGCCGAGAAAGCGGACGGCCTTGGCGGCGTCGGGCTCGTCGGCGGCCGTCCAGCCCGCGGGCACCGCGATGTCCGCGGCGCCCTCCGGTACGTCCAGGCCCTTGGCGTGCAGCCAGCCCATGACGATCTCCTTCACGGCCTCGGCCGCGTCCGCGCCGTCGGCCGCTGCGACCTCGAAGCGCGCGCGGTAGTGCGGTGTCTCTCCCGATATGGTCCTCAGTGCGGGAGCCAGGGCGGGAGACGCGGGGCGCTGGACTGGGACGGCGGCAGGTTCTGGCAGCTGTGCGGCCTGCACTCCCCGGCCCCTCAGCACCCTTCAAATGGCCTCCTTGAACGGGGCCTCCATAACGTCGTAGACGGTATCGGGCGACGTCACCTTCGCGACCTGTTCCAGGGCGCGCATCATGTCGTTCGCGTCGCCCTCGTTGCGGAATACCATCACCGGGGCCGTCCCCAGATCGCCCGTGCACATGAGCGTGTAGCACTTGGTCGGCTCCGTCTCCGGAGCCTTTGTCCCCGCGGCCGCCGTCTTCTGCCCGTCCGTTTTCGATACCTTCTGCATTTCCGTCTCTTCCTTCCCCATATCCTGTGACTGTCGCGCGGCATCGGGCTCCGATGCCGCCTTTCGCGCCTGGCGCCTCTTCGCCTTCCTGTCGCGGCGTTCCATCGCACGGCGCTCCTCGCGGTTTAACGGGCGCCTCGCAGTCCCCATACCGTCATCGATGCTGCCTTCGCAGGCTTCCCTGGCCCCATCCTCAGCGAGGTCGAGGCCTTCCGCCTCCACCCACGAATCGAACTTCGCGACCGCCTCGCCTTGCGTACAGCGGTACGTTCTGATCATGAACTTGGCGTTGGGCATACGGACATGCCCCTCATAGCAGCTGTCCTCCAGCTTCCACAGCCCGGCGCGGTAGCGGTCGCCCTTTATCAGCTTACGAGTCGACATGGATCGCCCCTTTCATCACCGGCGCGCCATGTCCTGCGGCGACCATGGGGGCGCCGCAGGACGGGCAACGCGTGCACACCGATACGGTCACGCGTGCGCCGCATCGCCCGCAGGTGTAGGAATACAGGGCGCGGTCTCCGCGCTCCGTGCGCTCCGGGGACGCCATCAGCGAGACCGGGGCAATCAGGTCGGCCAGGCGCATCGCCGCGATTTGGTAGGAAGATCGATCCGACCACCCCTTGATATCCAGGGCAGCGAGGATGCGGGCGGTGAAGCTGTCGGCATCCAGCGTGTCGGTGGCGCGCGCCTGGCGGCGGAGGCCGGCGAGACAGCCTAGCTCGCCGCACGTCATCCCGTCGGCGTCCGGCATCGCCTCGCGGGCCGCCGCGAGCCTCACGACCGCGTGCAAGCAGCCCAGATAGCCCAGACGCCCGGCGACGTCCACGGCATCGCACACCTCCTCGGCGAAACCCGCACAGTCCATGTGGTGGACGCGGGCCGCGACGGCCTGGAGTCGCAGGGCAGTGCGGACGCGCCCGGCATCGGCATCCATCTAGGCCTCCTTCTTGCCGAGATCCGCGATATAGGGCGCGACGCGGTAGCCCTGAGCGCTGTATTCGAATGCTGTCATTTCCGTTTTCCCTTCTATTCGATACCGCACGGCCCGCCTAGCGGTCCTTGCGCAGATGGTCCTCGAGCAGCGAGCGCATGAGATCGCTCGCGCTGCGGTAGCCCTCGCCGCGGTGCTCCACCAGGTACTTCTTGAGCTGCCAGTAGAGGTCGTCGGGAACGATCACGCTCAGGCGGTGCGACGGGCCCTCGGCCTTCGCCTCCCCCGCCTCGGGCTCGGGGGCGGGGTTCACGACCTTTTCGACGATCGTCTCCTGGCGGTCGATCATTTCCTTGGAAGTGTCCGTGAAAAAGCTGTTGATGGCGGAGTCCGCCTTCTTCGTCCGTGCCATTACAGCATCGCCTCCACCTTGTCCAGAATCCCCTCGATCGCGTCCGCGGCGCGGCCGCCCGGCTGCACCTCGGATACCGGCTTGTTGAACGACGCGCCGCGCTTGAACGCCTCGGCAGTCGGCACGCAGCCCAGGATGGGCAGGTCGTCGGCTGCAAGGAAATCGGTGAAGCTGCGGTCGATGACCCGCTTGTCGGAATAGCGGTTCACGATCAGCCCGATCTCAAGATCGGGGCTGACGCTCGTGATGAGCTGGATCGTGCGCTTCATAGCGCGCAGGCCGCGCTGGCTGGGCTCGACGGGGACGATCGCGATGTCGGCGACCTCCACGCAGCCGCCGAGCTTGTCGTTCAGATAGCCCGGGGTGTCGACGACGGTGACGGCCTTCTCGCCCTCGACGGTCCTCTGCTCGTGACTCGCGCCACCCTGCGGGTCGAGGTTGATGAAGCCGACCTCGCGCCCGCGGCGCTCGAGGCCCCAGGCGATCTCGTCGGCGAACGTCGTCTTGCCGACGCCGCCCTTCTGATTGACCAAAACGATTGTCTTCATGTGTTTCCCTTCTACGGGTGCCGCCCGATTTCCGGGCGGCCCTCTCGGATATCTGCCGCCTGCCGGCGGTGGATGCGGGGCCGGCGAGTCGCTACCGGTCCCGCATCCACCGACGGCGGGGCGCTAGGGCCCTGCCGCTGCCATATATGTACCCAGTTATGCGGATGCGTAAACGCACATCTGCATACCTGTGCGGATGCACGTTTACTTATTCTTGCCCGTCGGCGCCGCTATGCGCCGTATTCCGACGCCCTCGCGGCGCGATACGCGCGGCGCGTTTCGACCTCGCGGCAGTACTCCTTCCGTGCCGCCACCGTCCTCTCCGCCACGTCGTAGGCGTACGCGATGAGCGCGCCCGCCACCGGGAATACGGCGCAGTTGATGTAGACATAGCTGTATGCGAGCATGAACCACATCCCGACGAGCCCCGCGACCAGCGCGGCGGCGGCGGCGACCTTCTCCCTTCCGCTCGGCTCCATTACTTCCCTCTTGCAACCGGCCATGACGGCCTCCTTCCGATATTCGGCGATCCCGCGCCGATGCGGTCGCGGCCTCCCTTGCCGCCGGTATGTATGTACCCAGTTGCGCACATGCGTATACGCACAAATATGTAAATGCGCAAATGCGCGTTTGTGTAACTTGAGAATGTGCGCCGCACACTGCCCGGGTTCCGGGCGGCAGGGCCCTGACCTGCGTTTTCCATGACCGGTGAGCCGAAGGGACCCCATCGGTCCCGCAGGCCGCCGGTTGTGGGTAACGTGTGGAGAGCGGATCGCGGCATGAAAAAGCCCCGCCGAAATCTCCGGCGGGGCAATCGCGTGGGCATGAGGGCTATATATATGTGGGCTAGAACGGGATATCCTCGTCCGCGATCTCGAGGGCGGGAGCCTCGGGGGCCGTGTACTGGGGCTCGCCGCCGCCTGCGGCGGGAGACGCCGACGGGGACGAAGCGGGGCGGGCGTTCATGAACTCGATATCATCGACGATGACCTCGAGCTTGCTGCGGCGCTGTCCGTCTCGCTCCCAAGAGCTGTAGCGCAGCTTGCCCTCGATCGCGACCTTGCTTCCCTTGGAGATGTATCGGCCCACGGCCTCGGCACGGGTGCCGAACATGGTGCAGTCGACGTAGTTGGGATAGTCCTCCCACTCGCCGGTCTGGGGGTTGCGGCGGCGGTCGTTGACGGCCACGCCGAAGCTGAGCACCTGCGAACCGCTCTGGGTGGCGCGCAGCTCGGGGTCTCGGGTGAGGTTTCCGGTGATGTTGACGCGGTTGATGCTCATTGACTTCTATCCTTTCGGTTCCGGCGGGAGGCTGATCCTCCCGCCTGCGTATCCATTCCGGGCGCGGCGGCCCGCGCCGTCGGTCTGTATGTACCCAGATGCGTAATTGCGTAAACGCATAGATGTGCGTTTACGCAATTTTGTTTTTATAGGGGACTTCCGGTCGCTCGCCCGCCCGTGCGTGCGCGCAGGCCGCGTTTTCCATGGCCGGATGCCCGAAGGGACCCCATCCGTCCCGTAGGCAGCCGGGTGTGGGAAACGCGTGGGTATCCCTTCAGGTCGGTCTACCAGTTTGGATTCCAGGACGGATTAGAGGGAGCGGGCGCGGCGCAGGCTGGGGTCCGGGACCGGCTCGACGCACGGGACGCATACGCGCGCCTGGTCGTAGGCGTCCCGCATGTCGGCGACGAGGCATTCGCGCGTCACATAGAAGTCCGGCTCCCACTCCTCGCCGTAGCCGTCCGTCACCCGATACCATCCCTCGCCCTGCCAGACCTTCTCGACCGTCTGGTCGATCACGGAAATCTCGGCATAGGGCAGATGCAGCTCGCCGGCGCCCTCGTAGGCGCCGCGCAGGTCGTCGGCAAGCTCGGCCTCGGTTTCGTACCACGCGGCCGGATACGATCCCGCCCCGTCGCTGAAGCAGACGCGGTACCAGCCCGCGCCCCGCCAGCACCCCTCCAGATCGCCCGCGACGGCGCGCTCGATCTCGTTCTCGTCCATATGCCCATCGTTGCCGCACATAGTGCCCCCTCGGTCCAGTCGTCGATCTGACACGGTTAGTTGATACCCCGTCCGGGAGCATCGGAAACAGCCGGTTTCGATGATGGCGGGAAGATACGGGTGCCCGGAGTTCCGCCCCGATCTCAATTTAGCGGGCATGAGCGGGGGCGATTCAGGGTAAACGGCTCTCTAGAGAGGCCGCGGGCGCGGCCGGAAACGGATGGAAGGAAACGGATATGGCCACGGATCACGGAGCGGTGCCGCCCGTCGAGCACGACGATACGGCGAATCTGAGGCTCGCGCTGATGGAGAAATGGAGGGAGGCCTGCGGGCGCGCCGCCGAGGGGTTCGGGCGCCGCGGGGACATCCCCTTCTACTCCAGCGCGCTGTCAGCCCTCGCCGGCGAGTGCGCCGACGATATGGGCAAGTCCGGCAGGATCGCCGAGGCCGCCGTCGCCATGCTCGCCGACGCGCTCATGGATATGGACCCACAGGGATATGCGGAGCGCCCCGAGAAGGCTGCCGGCGAGCTCGAGCGCTTCGTCTCGTCGATCGCCTACGCGGACGCCCTCGGGCGCCTGCGCGCGGCGATGCCGACGTTCGAGACGCGCCTTCTCGGCGAGATCGACGGTGCCGACCCGGATGCGCTGCCCGCGGTGCCCGAAAACCTCGTCGGACCGTCGGATACCGCCACCTGCACGATCGACATCCTCGACGGGTCGCAGGAGGGCAATCGCGATGTGCTGGACAAGTGCGCCGCCATGATGACGGACGACAACCCCGATATCGGCGACTTCTGCTTCATCACGTTCATGCTGCGCGACGGATCGCCCAAGACGGGCATCTTCTGCAAGATACGCGACTCCCGCAGGGTCCAGGATGCGTGGGAGCGAGCTTATTCCGACTACAGGCGCGGACGCCGCATCGGGCCCGCCGAATAGAAATGGCTGGGAGCCGCGTGCCGCGGGATTGCCGCGGGATTCGACGTGGGTGGCGGCGGTATCGCCCTGGATGCCTTTCATGGTGGAATCACAGGGCGGCATCCATGGAGGGATACGGTGAGGCCCCGTGCGCGAGGCGCACGGCCAAGCGGGAGGGGGTCCGGCACATGGCCGGGTGCAACAGGTTCGACGCCAAAGTCGTCCCCATAACGGTTGAGATTGACCGAAGGTGCGGGCTCAACACCCCGAAGGCGCTCATCTGCGAGGGACGGCGCTTCGAGATCGCCAGGGTCGGGGCGACGCTGCCCTGCCCCAGCATGTTCGGCAAGACGGACGCGACCGTGACCGGCGCGGTCGTGGACGTCGGCGGGCGATATGTCGTGCGCGGGCTTATCTGCGACGACGGGTTGTGGTTCTCCGTGAAGCCGGACGGTTAGAGGTCCGTCCGGCTTCGTCTCCATAGCCGCGCCCGCATCGGATAGCATCGACTCAAGGACCAGGGAAGCGAGGTTGCCGCATTGCGGAAAGATGCCTACATAATCGGCGGCAAGCCGTTCACATTCTCCCCCGCCGTGTTCGATTCGCTGCTGGGGCATGGCGCCGCAGGCGCCGCGAAGATGAGGGAGCTCGGTGAGGCCGTGCACGTCTCGGTCTCGTCGATCAAGGACTGGCGACGCGGGGCGCACGCGCCGAGCGATCTCGAGAAGGTCGAGGATATCGCCCGCTGGGCGCACATCGACGCCTCCGACCTGCTTATAGAATCAGGAGATGGAACCATGGACGAAAAACTCAGCGAAAGGCAGCTGGACGTGCTCTGCGCACTCTGGAACCAGGCCTACGACTTCCTCGACCTGTGCGAGGAGACTGACCATCTCGTCTGGCCGACCACGAACCTGCGCTGCGTGCCGGGCTCGATCCTGCACGACGTCAAGGTGAACCCGGAGTCCGATAAGGCCTGCCCTCCCTGGGAGATCGACACCGAGGACCTGTTCCTGCAGACGCTTTCCGCGTATCTTCGCGCATGCCGACGCGCGACCCCCTATGTCGGCGAGAGCGACACCTTCGTCAAGCTCCTGGGCTTCTGCGACATCATGACCGAGACCGCTTTGGGCGAGGACGGAGGCAAATGGCTGCCCGACCCGGATATGCTCTTCGATCCGCATGAGGAGGGATACGTTAGCCCGATGGAGGACGCGGAGCTCAAGGGCAGGAAGCTGCTCGACGAGGTACGCGACGACCTCGTGGCCCTGCGCGGGATGGTGTGCGAATAGGGCGGGCTCTACGAGATAATGCGCAAAGGGCCCGCACGGTCCGATCTCTCGAACCGTGCGGGTCCTTTGCGTTAGTATGCCTCGGGTGTGCCTAGCGTCGGCGGGCAGATTGCTTTGCGTCGGGTGCGGCGGCGGGCGATGCAATCTCGTCGTCGCCGCGGATCTCGATCTCCCAGCTGTCGTCCGCAGGGTCGGTGTAGGTGTATGACGCGGTCTGGTCGAAGCCCTCACCGAGGCCGTCGGCCAGGTAGTCGTGGCAGCGCTGGAAATGAGTCGCGTAGGCGCCCGGATCGGCAGCGGCATCCTCGGCCATCAGTTCGAAGGTATGGAAAACCGCGTCGCATACCTCACCGAAGTCCAGGTCGGAAGCCTCAAGGCCCTGCTCGATGTCCTCGGTGTAGTCGCGGGTCTCCTGGCATACGATATAGCCGAGCATGAGGGCGTATCCATAGTCGTCGTTCTCATAGTATTTCCCCAAGCCAGCCATGTCGGCAACCAGAGCGCCGGAATCGAGTGTGGGGACGATCAAACCCTGCTGGATGGCCGCAGCGACCATCGCGCGGGTGATGTGGTGGTTATCCATGGTTGCGTTCTCCTTCGGTTGGCCCAGTACCGGTGGGCGCCGGGGCGGTTCGGCCTGGCGGGAAAACCGGTCGGCATCCTTTTCGGCTACGCGTGTTTATGTTTCCCCTCAGGGGGTACAAGGACTACCGAGCGGGCGGCATGGGGCCGCCCGGCGCGCATATGGGAGGACTATATGGAAACGCTCTTCGTGACGGAGTCGCGCGAGCTGCTGTTCACGGGAACCGAGGATATCGACGTGCGACCGCTCCATTCGCCGGTACTGCATTACGAGGGAGACAGCCGGGAGGTGGCACTGCGCGCGGCGCACGAGGCCGCGGCGGCCTCCAAGGTCGAGGCCTGTCAGCGCGGTTTCGCCCGGTGGGTCGCCACCGTGAGCGAAATCACGCTCGACGGCGAGGGGTCCATGGAAAGCGAGGAGACGGTCAACACCGTCGACCCGCTCGCCCGCGTGCCCGAGCTGCGCACGCTCGCGCGCGAGGCCGCCGCGAGACGCGCGGACGGGAAGATCATCCGCGATATCGCCGGGGCTACGGAGCCGATCGGATCCGCTCGGTGCGGCGGGGACGTCTACAGCCTCTACCGCGTCGAGGGGTCGGCCTTCGGTGACTTCACGTGCTACCGGGTCGGACGCGCGCCCTACAACGGGACGCTCTACCTTCCCGCGGGGTTCCACGATTACGGCATCGCCACCCTGCGCGGGCTTTTCGCCGCGCTCGAGGGCGGACAGTGCGAATTCCTGTGCGAATACCAGGACGAGATCGATGGGGTCTATCACGGGCTCTTCGAGAAGAGGATCTAAGATGAAGGGAACGGACATGCAGACCATCCACACTAAGGCAGGCTTCAAGGTGCTGCGCGAGAGCCTGGGACTCTACCAGTCCGACGTCGCGCAGGTCGCGGGCGTCGACGTGAAGACCGTCAAGAACTGGGAGAGCCCGCGTCTGCCGCGGTGCCGCGCCACGGCCGAGGCATGGAAGTACCTCGAGAACCTAGCAGAAGTCCAGGAGCGCGAGGTCGGGTGCCTGGTGGAGAAGATTGTCGGCGAGACGGACGTCAACCCCTACCCGCTCCCCTACTTCCGCGAGCAGGGCTTAGCCGCGGAGGATGCGCGCGCGGCGCGGATCTCGAACGCCATGACCAGAAAGGTGGCCTTCGAGCTCACCAGGTTGGCCATCCCCTACGAGTTTCGCTTCGAGGAGGAGGCCGCGGACGATGAGCGGCTGAGCGAGATCCGGGATATGTAGGCAGTCGTTATTGGGCCGGTACCGTGGAGGTGCCGGCTCATATTAGAAAAGAGCTCCGGTTGCCCGAAGCCCCTGTCTCAATGATGTCGATGAGTACGTCTGGCAGGCACAGGTAACTCTCTGTCGCCACTTTGCCGCTCGGCCCGGTGAAAAGCATGGAAGACGGGGTTTCCACCGTTTGCGTCGAACGCGCGGCCATCGGCGAGCGCGACGGAAAGCTCCTCGAGCCCGTCGATGAGATGATCGGCGTTCGCAACGCCGCATATGTCGTAGGATGCGAGGTCGTTCCATATCTCGAAGCGCCTATACCACGACATCGACGCGATTTGACCATCGACGAGACTTGCAGCCCCCGATGCGACCTGCTCACCGAAATCTTCGGTGACGCAGGCAAGAAACGCGCTTCGCGTATCCGATACGAAATCCTCGGCCGTGTAGGCCGACGTCACGGTAAAGCTGGACTCCACGGTGCCGGTCTCGCTATCCTTCGTCTCGGTAAGGATGCCAAAATCAAGCGCCGGGGCGGTTGCACAACGAAGGCCATGACGGCGACCACCCATGACTTCCTGCCGATAGATACTCTCAGCCAGGCGCAGGTATCCGCGAAGCTCTCGCCTCGCGAAGTTCAGGCTTGAACGAAAATCACCGTTTACAAAAGGCCCGCCAATCTCACGCTCGCCGACAAATACCGTCGCCATATAGCTTTGCATACCCATATCGAGTCCCTTCTGAATGTCTGCTTGTCCCTATTGATTGGATGCCAGGGCAAATCACGCGGTCGGGGTGCCTAGGTCGGTTTCGGCCAGGACGTCGCGGATATCCGCCACATCCCTCACTGCCATGACGATGCACCTGATCGATACCGCCGCCGCGACCACGGATGTCAGGAGGACTGCCACGCCGACGTCGTGGGCCCAGATGACAATCCCCACAGCCATAGTGATGGCGAGGCCAACGATCCAGCAGATGAGCGCGTTGCGCGACTCGTCGAGATACGATCGCGCATAGACCTCCAAAATCTCGCGGTCGATGCCCATCTTGCCGAACCTGTCGATGTATCTGGACATCCTCGACGACATGCCGTGCTCGGTCCATGCAACCATTTTCAGAAAACCCATGGTCGCAATCGCCGCGTTGAATGCCATGGCCATGCAAGGAACCAGGTCGATATTTTCACTGATGAACGGCGCCGTGCGGACCATCCCCTCCCGTTTCGTCTCTATTCGATGTGAGTCTACCCATATGCGCATGTACGTAAACGCATAGACGCGCATATACATATATGTGTGGACGTGCGAGCGGGGCGGCCTATTGCAGGCCCGGGTTCACGATGCAGTAGCATCGCTCCGACCTCGGCTCCTTCTCGCCGGGCGCCATCACCTTGACCGTGACCGGAACCGTCTCGGAATCGGGGGCGAACGCCGTGAACGACTTCAATTTCCCGCCCGGCTCGATCTGCTTCTGCGCCCGCTGATCCTGCACCTTGTAGGACCTGTCGAGCTTGATCCCGTCCTGGTATGCGTTGATGTCGGTATAGGGTGCGACAGTGTCCGAGTCCGTGACGTTCTCGAAGATATAGGCAACCCGGATGTAGCGGAACGGCTTGCCGTCCGGCCCCGTGCCTTCCTCGATCGTCACGCGGTCGATCGAGATGCCGTCCACGGACGCCTGGGCGGACTGCTGCGGCGCGAACGGCGACGAGGTGCCGGCATCGCCCGACTTCCCGGCGCCGTCGTCGGAGGAGCCGGCGTCCGGCGCCCCGTTCCTCACGCAGCCCGCGAGCCCGGCCTGCGCCGCCATGACCGCGAGGCCCACGAACGCTCGCCTCGTCATCGCCGTCATCGTATAGACATTCTTCCCCGTCACCTGTGAATCTCCTTTATGCTCTTCAAAATGGGGGCGGTGCAGGCGCGGTGCCGAGTCTCACGTATCGCAGCGCGCCTGGCCTCGTCCTGCACGAGCTTCGGTCTCCCCTCGCGAAAGGCCGCGGCCCTTCTCGCCGCCGCGGCGAATTTCCGCTCGGCCTCGTCGAAGTCGATATCGCGCCACGCGCGATCCCCGCCCGTGCCGGATATGAAAACCGACGGCACGACATGGCTGCTGTCCGCATAGTCCGCCGGGACGGACATCTCCGCATAGCCCGACGGCTCGCTGCCGTCCGGCAGCCGGTACACGACGAGCTCCTGCTTCCTGCGTTTGCTCACGCGGCGCTCGCACAGCTCGGGATGGAACGCCTCGTACGCCATGGCGCTATATGGGGAGCAGGAGAAGCGGTACTCGAATAGGCATTCCGCTTCCCTCCGATGCCGTTCCGCCTCCTGCACCCGGGCCGCAGCCTGCGCCCGGATCCGGTCGCGCTCGGCCGCCTCCTCGGGCCCGAGCTCGCGGAACGCCCCGACCACGGCGGCCTCGTCCAGGGCGAAGAACTCCGTCTCGCGGGCGTAGGCGCCGGTGTGGTGCCAGGACGAGTAGGCGATGAACCGGTCGAAGAGCGCGGCCTTGGTCTCGGACTCGACCGCAGGGTCGTAGAGCAGGTCCATCTCATCGCAGTAGCCCCTCAAGGCGCCGAGGATCGCCGCCTTGGTCCATTTCGAGCGGGGCATCTCCCCCGCCTCGTAGGCCGCCCGCGCGTTCACGCTCATGGAAGCGCCGCTGTATCCCTTTTGCCCGTAGGCCACCCTAGACATGTCCGACCTTTCGCGCGGATGTGTACCGTCCCAGCTGTTTCTACCCCGTGTGCGGGAAGTCTTTCACTCGATTCGAGCCGGTGCGGGGGCATTTTTATCCGTCGAGTTTCGGTAGGGGCGTGTAAAGCGCGGCGGGGACGGGTATCAAAGCTGCTGTGTATGCCAATTCCAATAAAGAGGTGGTCCATGTCCGACCCGATCGCCGCGGCCGAAGCCGCCGGCAAAGCCCGCGATATCGCCAACCGCTTCGAGACCGCCGTATTCCTCATCGCATACGGCATCGCCGAGAAGGACGGCCTCTACGAGGCCGACCCGCATAGGTATCCCTACAGCCAGGCATTCAGACACGGCATGAATATCCTCGCCGCGCTGTGCGCCGAGTGCTCCGACGATGCGGAAGAGCTGCTGCCGACGTTCAATGAGTCCGATTTCATCAGGAACAGCGCAGCGTCAGACGTGCGCGAGTGGACGGCCCGGTGGCGCGACGAGTGCAGGGAAGCCGTCGAAGGGCGCCGGTCCATCGAGATCGGGCCCCTGGCGTCAGTAGACGGCGACTACTTCGCCGCGACGTCGGAATGCTACGAGGTGCTGCGCTTTGCGGAAAACGACCTCTTGGGCGGCCATCAGGAACGCAGGGTGTATGAATTCCTCCGAGCCGGCACCCAGGAGCAATACGTGTACGGACGCAGGATGCTCATCCGCCACCCGCTGCTCACCTGGAACGAATACGTCAGGATCAAGACGGGGCTCGTCCTGGGCGACCCCGACCCCCTCGACCAGGGCGAAGCCGACACCATCGACCCGGTGTGGTTGCAGGAATTCGTCTCCATGGCCTACGAACCTGTCCCGGGCGCCGCAAAAGTATGCCCGAATTGCGGCTGGACGATGACCATGCGAGGCAAGCAGCCCCACTGCTCATCGGCGACGTGCGCCAAGGCCGTCACAGGCGATTTCGACAAGCTGGACAGCGTCGCGCACGACGCCTTCCGCCTATCCCGCGGCGTCATGCACTACATCTCTTCCCCCGGAAAGCTCGAGCTGGCGATCGCCGAGGCCGCAGCGGGCCTCGGTCTGAAATACGAAATGTGGCCCCTCAAGGACACCTGCGACATCCTGATCCATCTGCCGGACGGCCGACAGCTTGCCGTCGACGCCAAAGCATACGGCCGCGCCGAGCGGCTTGCCCGCGAGATAGAGGACGACACCGGCATCACCCAGATGTGCGCGGACGAGGTGGCCTATGTCGTGCCGGACCAAGTCGAACGGGACCATCCCGGATATCGCGCGCTATGCAATGCCGTCCTGCGCGGCAAGACCGGCTATTCATGCGAAACGCTGCGCAACTTCTCGAAACGACTCAATGCCGCCGCGAAGGGAGGCACGCGATGAACGAGCCGAATGATACAGCCCAGGAAGGCTTCGACCAGCTGAAGCGCAATCTCGAGGTGCGCTATCCCGAGGACAGCGACCTATCCCTCGACGAGTTCCTGAATGTGGAGTCGCTGCTCGCGCTCGCGGTACGCGTATGCGGTCCCGGAGCCGATCCCCGAAAGGCCGACAGGCTCCTATCGAACTACCAGCTCATCAGGCCCGAGACCATCGGCGCGGACGGCCACCTCATGCAGATGGCGCGCCGACACCTGTTCTCGCTGGCCTCATCCACGGCCTGGCGGCGACTGCTGGGCCTCTACGAGCGCGCGGAATATGAGCGGTACCGGTTCTTCGATATCGCCAACGGCGGAATGGCCCTGCGCGAGCACCCCCTTACCGGGATCGACCGCATGCCGATCTATATAGACCGCCTCCTCGGCGATGTCAAACTCTCCCATAAAAACGTGGTCGCGAGACCCAAAGGACGGTATTCCTACACATGCAAGCCCGAGGCGACCGGCGATACCACGGTAACCGGATCGATCCGTTGGGTGACCATACCCGATGCCGTGCCGCCCCAAACGGGCAAGATTGACGATATCCCCCGCAAGAGCAGGCGCCCGCCCATCGATATCACCCTCGACGAGCTCATCTCGACCGCGGACGAAGTCGGGGAGAAGACCGGGAAGACCCACTACGCCGCCGTGCTCAGAAGGGTCAAGGACCAGGGGCTCCTCAAGCGGGCCCGCGGCGGCGGCACATCCGTCGCCGACGGCCTGCGCCTCGATGAGGTCGTGAGCCTCGTCGGCCTCGTCGGCGCCGGCAAGTCCGTCCTCGCCAACATGCTCATCGTCTGCCTCGCGAAGCGCGGCCTGCGCGCGGTATCCCTGCTCAACTCGGTATCGGACGTGATGGAAAGCGTCATCCTGCTTCGCGAGGCGGGAATCAGCGCCTCGCCCCTGGTGTCGCGCGGCAGGCGCATCGAACGGCTCGACGAGTTCTTCGACCACGATGACTCCATGCTCCTCGGCCATTCCGCATCCAAATACCTGGAGACCGCCTGCATCATGGACGGGCTCTCCTTTTCCGATCCCGAGGCCTGCGGATACGGCAGCACGCCATGCCGCGGCCTCCGGTCCAAGAAGGGCGGCGCGAACTCATGCCCGTACTGGGACGTGTGCCCATCGCAGGCCATGGCCCGCGAGTCCCTGACATCCGACGTCGTGGTCACGACTCCCACCGGCTTCGCCACCATGATCGTCGGAAGGGAGCGCAAGGCATTCTTCGAGGAGGCCCTTCAGCAGTTCGACGTCGTCCTGTTCGATGAGGCGGACCGCGTGCAGGCGCAGCTCGACGGCTGCTTCGCCCCTAGCATGAGCTTCCAGGAGCTCATCCGCAACGCCGCCGACCCGACAGCCGCGGCCATGAAGCGGCGCCCGGACGACAAGATGAGGGACTTCAACGAGGAGCTTTTCTACGACCTGCGCCAGAAATCCGAGCCCGTCGCGAAGGCGCTGCTCAAATCCGTCAGGGACGACCGCGTGGCGAAATGGCGCATCGTCAAGGACGAGGCGTTCACGTCGCTCTCGCTTCTGAACGACCTCCTGGAGCAGGGCCTTCCCAAACAGGTTTACGAGGATGCCGACAAACTCATCAACCCCTATAGATTCGAGATTGCCAAGAAGAGCCTCGATGGCGGCGACGCGGCCCTCAACAAGCTCTCGCAGGCGGTCGCGACCTCCTGCGAGGGCATCGACGACGACACCCACAGCTACTCGTTGAACGAATACCTCGCTGCACGCGGATGCTCGGAGCTTCCCGACGAGCTGCGGACCAGGTTCTCCTTCGCCCTCAAGGTCATCCGGTTCGACTCGTATCTGCGCGAACTCGCCTCCGCGCAGGACCTCCTCAGCTTCAAGGACGATTCCGTCGACGAGCTGTACAACTTCCTCAAGTTCAGCTACACGCGCCAGCAGCACTATCTCCCCAACTCGCTGATCGGCAACATCTTCGGGATGAAGCTCGACGGCAACGACCTCAGGCTTTTCCGGCAGTTCGCCTTCGGGCGGGCCTTCATGTGCTCGCTGCCCTGGCTCGATACCGACCCCGCCGGGGCGGCGCTGGGGCCGCACGCGCTCCTGCTCTCCGGTTCGAGCTGGGAGCCCGGCTGCCTGCAATACCACGTGAACAGGCCGGTCGACTACCTCCTCGAGGCGGAGCCGTGGAAGGCGGCCAAGCTCTCCACCTCGACCGTGAGGGACCTCGGCATCGAGCAGAACGTGTCCGGCAGCGCCGCCGAGATGCGTTCCGGCAACCTCGGCATCGTCCTATCGCAGACCATGGCCACGTTGAGGGACGAACTCGACGCGGATGGCGCGGGAAAGGCCCTGGTCATCGTGAACAGCTACCGGGAGGCCGAGGACGCACGCGACCGCATCGAGCAAGAGTTCCGACGCAAGGGCCAGGCAATCAAGGTCGCGGCCCTGGTGCGCAACAACCACGAGCACAGGGAGCACTTCGTGCCCCGGAGCGAAGTCTACAAGTTCTGCGACCATCCGGCCAAAGTGCTCGTGGCGCCGGCCATGGCCATCGAGCGCGGCTTCAATATCGTCGACCGCGGCGGCCATGCCGTGTTCACGAGCCTCATCTTCTCGGTGCGCCCGATGGGCACACCGCACGACCTCGGCGGGCGATACCGCAAGCTCAACGGCCTCATCGAAAGGGAGGTCGGCGACTACCCGGCCAATCCCGGGGAGTTCGCGACCGAGGTCAGGGCCTCCGCCTGGCGCACATGGAAGACCATGGAGCGGGACGAGAACCTTCCCATGGGCGCATGGAGGACCATGGGAAGGCAATTCCTCGTAGACGACGCGATCTCCACGCTCATGGTCACGATCATCCAGATATTCGGGCGCCTGGCGAGGCTTGCCGATAAGGAAAGGCCCGCGCCGCATGTCTATTTCGCCGATGCGGCCTTCCGCGGCGGCGACGGGAAGCTCTCGTTCAGGACCCTGGAAGAGCTCGGCGCCTACATGGAACGCCTCATGCACGATAGCGACCAGCCGGAGGTCGCCAAAGCCCTCTACGGGCCGTTCTACGAGTCATTCAGGAAAGGAATCGGAAATGTCGGACTCTAAGCTGCACCTCATGTCATTCGCACCCGTCCCCGACACCAAGACGACCGTGCACGTCGTCGGCTTGCCCGACAGCCTGCGCGACGCCCTCTTCACGCTCATGCCCCCGAGGAAAGAGGGCGGCTACCTCAACACCAAAGTCCTCAAGGACGACCTGCGCTGCTGGCTCGACCGGGCCGTCGAGCTGAACCCCGTACGCCCCAACGTACATACCGACAGCTGGCTTATCGCCCTCGCCCCCATTGATCTCGCGAAGCTATGCAACGTCATCGCGGTCTGGATCTCCTCCCGCAAGGACATCGATACCCAATCCCCGGCTTTCCGCAAGGTTATGGGGATGCTGCACCCCGAGACGTTCGAGGAGGCCGTGCGTGGCGAAGAGATCTGCCTGTTCAGCGGCGACGGCCGTCCCACGGGCGGGCTCACCTTCCCCGCATTCTCCGCGCAAGTCGCCGACGCCATCGCCGACATCCCCCTCGAACTCGCCAACGGCATGGTCGAGAACTTCAGCAGAGTCTCACGCGGAAACGGAAACGTCTACGAGCTGATTTCCGATATCCACTGGCACAAGGAGGACCCGTGGGCGTTCGCCCTCAGATTCCACGTCGAGACGCTGCCGGTCGGCCGCAAGGCAAGGCTCAACATGGATGTCGCCGTCCGCCGCTTCATCGGCAAGCCATGGCAGGACGACCCGTTCCTCAAACACGATGTCAACGCCTACGTCCGCACGGAAGGCGGCACGCTCCGCGTCGTCCCCTACGGCTACGACAAACAGAAGCGCGACTTGGCCTGGGACCCCGCGGCCCTGGCGAACTACGAGTTCGCCAGCGGGACCGGATTGCCCGCAGTCCGCGAGTATCTTGAGGACATGGGCAGGTACGCCCGCGACGGCTCGCAGCCGCAGATCCTATCCCCCTACGCGATGACCGCCTCCTGGGCATCGAAGCCCTCGGTCGCAAGCGGGGCATCCGTCATCGACAAGGCCATGTTCTTCGAGGCCGTCGCGGCTCGGCTCAAAGATATCGCGGAGCCCGTCGGTGCGCTCGACTCGCTTCAACTGACCCATCTCAAGGCGTCCATAGAGGAACCCAGGCAGGCGGATTGGGACAAGGACCCCGTCAGCGCACGGGCGAGACAGGACGCCTGGGGCCGGGCCAACCGCGCCAGACTCGCCCGCTGCACCGGCAGGGACAGGGCCGTATTCCAGCTGATCGGCAACCAGGACGATGCCCGGCTCCTCGATATGGCAAGGGCCGAGATCTCCCGCTTTCTCGGTGGGGAGGGGGCCGTCGACGGCTTCGAGGTCGAGATCGATAACATCCCGGCAAACGAACTCCTGAACCGCATGGAGAATACCGGCGACAGCCAGGCGAAGATCCGCTGGCGCAAAGTCGCCGCCGCGCTTCCCGAGGCGACCGACCCGACCGCGTGCATAGTGGTCCTGCCGGGCGCCGAGAGCTACAAGCCCAAGGGCAAAGACGACGGCGGAGACCCCAAGCGCGCCCTGCGCATCGCGTTCGCGAAAACCGGGCGCCTGACCCAATTCATCGAACCCGAGGACTCGAAGGACAGTCCCGAGATCCGCGCGCGCGTCGCCGTCCGCGACCTCATGCGTCAGCTCGGTTTCGTACCCGAACCGGCACGCAATTCGCGCGGCATCGATATCTCGATCCCGGCGATAGGGTTGAAGGTCTACAACTCCGGCAACGGCAAGGCGCGGGCGAGCTTCCCCTATTGCGTCCGACAGGACATGAGAAGCGGTGCCGTCACCGTGTACTGCCCCCTCCTACCTGACGGAAGCCTACCGTACTGGCGCGCCCTCATCGAGTTCGCCCGGCTGAGCGGTTCCGAGGGCTTTCCGGACTCCTGCAAGCGGGCGAACGGAATGGCCCTGAAGAGGATGCTCCACGGCATAGTCCGCGCCACCGGCGACAGACCGGAACTCCTCCTCGTCAACTCCTACGGCCGCATCCGCCAGAGAGACTGGTGGCCCGGCATCAGCGACTCCGGCCTCGAGTCGGGACCCTTGAGCTACGGACCGACCGGTTATGAGGAGCCGCTTGACCTCGCGGGCAGCAAGCTGCGCATCCTGCGTATACGCTCCGGTCTCAACGGCGAGGTCCCCGACTGGTTCACGGACGAGGTGGCCGCGAGCGGCGCAGACGACGGCACCGTGCCGAACAGGCGCGACAAGCAGGGACTCTTCAAGATGGACGGCTACTTCCTCGCGTTGGCCCCGCGACCGGGCGACGCCCAGTACAAATGGTCCGCACGCGGATCGAAGTACGATTCGCCCACCGCGGCGTTCTGCGAGAAGACGATCAACGAGTACTGCCTTCTGTCGCCCGGCGGCGAGGCCGAGGCGCTTGCCAGCGTCAAATACGCCGAGGCCCTGCGCGGCTGCATGGTGCAGCTCTACAAGAACGATATGAGGGTGAACCTTCCCGCCCCGCTCCATCTCGCCGAGCAGGTCGAGGAGTATATCTGGGACTGGGAGCTCACCGGCAGACGGTAGCGACCCGCCCGCGAAAATGAAATGGGGAGGCCGGGAGATTCGGCCTTCCCATTTCCGTTGTCGCTACCGCTTATTCGCCTTGCGTGTATTTCGGGTGCGACCGGCGGACTCTTTCGCCGGGCCCTTCCGCTTCCCAGGACGAGAGTCGGACGGGCTCGGCTGACGACGAGCGGAGCCCAAGTCGAAGCCGGAGTTTTTCGCGATCCTCGCCTCAATCTCGGAGCGCCGGATGCCCAGTTCCGATGCGCTGACGCGATAACCGCCCTCCTTGCAGACGACATAGAGCTCATGCGGAGCGCGTCCCCAATCAAGTACGTACCCGGCAAGGAGCATCTTGGCCTCCAGATGGTCCTTGGACATGGCGCCCGAAACTGCAAATTTGAGGGCGAAGGTGGCACGGGCAACTATATCCGCCCCAATCTTCTCTTCGAGGGTTCGAGCCGGCCTTTCGGTCCCCGGTTCCGGGGCACCTCCCTTGCTGTTCTCCAGGGCGCCTTCCAGGGCGGAAGGCGGGGGGGCGTCGGGGTCCCTGCCGTCCATGAGGTCTCGGATGTAGGCGCGGACCCGCGACTCGTAGCGGCGCGGGCACTCGATTTGGACCGGCTCCTCCATCCTGTGCTCGAGGGAATCGTAGAACTCCACGACCTCGCGGCTGGCGATCAGGCGGTTCGGCTCGATCTTGGGGAACACGGTGAGGCCGGCGGCGGAGCGCACGCGGGACAGGCCGACGTACAGCTGGCCCTCGGCGAAGACCTTCGTGTGGACGCAGCAGGCATCGAACGTCAGGCCCTGCGACTTGTGGATGGTGATGGCGTAGGCGAGCTTGAGCGGGATCTGGGTATATGTGCCCACGACGGCGGTCTTGACCCTGTTGACGGGCCTGCCCTCCTCGTCCATCTCGACGACGGCCTCGGACTTGTTGATCTCCCATCTGTGCCGCTCGATGCGGACCTTCTCGTCCACCCCGTCGAACTTGACCGTCACGGCGTCCGCGGACGCGTCGGTGACGGTGCCCTGCGTGCCGTTGACGTAACCCTCCTGCGGGCTGTTCACGAGCGACATCACGCGGGCGCCGCGGCACAGGACGATCCTCTCCGGCGCCATCTTGTCGCCGTTTGACACCGTGCCGGTCGCGGCGGCCGCGAACTCGACCTTCGGTGCGTCGAGCGCGTCGACGTTCTCGCGGTTGATCGAATCGGCGATGCGGTTGTTGGCGCACAGCACCAGCGTGTCCTTCGGCAGGTAGGCGCGGGAGCTCTTCGAGTGCGCGTTGAAGTAATCGAGGCACGACGCGTCGCCGACGCGGGCGCGGTTCAGGTTGTCGATGAAATCGGGGTCGGATTGGCGCACGACCGTCTTGAGGACGTGCGGCTCGAAATCGAAGCCGGTCCAGTACCTCGACTTGAAGCACCAGCCCTGGAGGTTTCCGGGATAGAACTTCATCAGCAGCGCGGAGTCGCGTTCGGTCACGACCGGCGGCAGCTGGAAGAAATCGCCGACGAGGACCACCTGCTTCGCGCCGTTGCGCGTCATGGACTGGGAGATCATCCCCATCACGTGGTCGAACAGGTCGATGCGGCACATCGAGATCTCGTCGATGATGATTACCTTCGCGGCGTCGAGCACCTTGCGGGACCCCTTGGGGCCATCGGGGGCGCAGACCCCCGGCGCGATTTTCAGCGTGCGGTGGATCGTCGAGCCGTCCGTGAGGTTCAGCGCGGCGATGCCGGTGGGCGCCAGGGCGAGGAAATCGACATTGCGCGCCTTCAGGTCCGATATGAAGGCGTTGAGCACGTAGCTCTTACCCGTGCCGGCGTTGCCCGAGAGAAACACGTTCCTCCCGTCCCTCAGCGCGCTCAGCGCCTCGGCCTGTTCCGGTGTAAAGCGGTCACCGTCTGCCATTTCCATATCCCGTCATCCGTTCGACCAGTAACGGCGAATTGATACCCGCGCAAGCGAAAAAATATACGCTGAACGGGGGTTTCGCAGAAACTATAGGAAGTTTTGGAAAGCGGGGCGGATATGCTTCCGCGCATTTCCCCGCGCGCCCGTATACCCCGATGCGCAAACGGGTACGATAGCCTCAGAATGATGTGGGTCCCGCGCAGCCGAACGGCTTGTCTTTCCCATGCGGGCATCGCGGATTTCTTTCATGGGCGGGACTTCGGTCCGAGAACAGGCCGCGATCTCGTAAGGGGTCGCGGCCTGTTCATCTGTGCGTCTATGTCTTTATGCGTGCGCGCATATGTGCAATGGTGCTGGTGTGTATATATGCGTGTGCGCGTATGTGCCTCGGCGTATGTATGCCGATGTGCGGATATGCATCCGGACAGATGTGCCGGTGATCTATACGGGAAAACCGGCGCCGGTCTCGCATGAGCTTTTCCGCCTCAGCCTCGCCCATACCTTCTCGGAAAGCTCGGCGGTCACCTCGCCGCGGTTTCGTTTCCCCTCCATGGGACACACTCCCCTTCGATGTAAAAGGCCGCCCGACGGTCTGCGCGACGTGCGGGCGGCCCGCGCCGGTACTACTCCTCGGAACCCTCCGGCTTGATGGTCGACAGGTTCATATGCCTGCGAGCCTAGAAGAATATAAGCCAGATCGTACCCAAGAGCAGGGAGACATATCCCACAGCGGTCACGAGGAAGTCTATAAAGGCGAGGGCCGCGGCAGTATCGACCCGGATGCCACAGGGAGCCAAGTTCGATGCGAACCCATGCAGGGGATACATGGCGCAGATGAGGCATATCGATTCGAGACCTGCCGCCAACAGGGGATTCACCCCCGCCAGCTCCCTCGGATAGAACAAGCCCATCAGGACGGAATCCGCCACCAGCGCCGCCCAAATCAGGAACACGCCGACCTTAAATGCCTTGGTGTCCTCGACCAATGCCAGGGGCATCATGCAGCCGAAGAAATCGAGCAGCAAGGCCGAGGCGATCAGCGGGACGACCATCACTCCACCGAGTTCTTGGCGGAGTCGGCATCGATATCGGGGTTCGAGATCAGGCCGTTCAGCAGGGACGGCAGGTCGATTCCCGTGCTGTCCTTCAGGCCGGATGCGACCTGGTCGACAATCGAGGTGGTCTCCTTTACGAGTTTCTGCGCGTTGCCCGATCCGTACATCTTGATGGAATCGACGGCGGTGAGGGGCTTCGCAACCTGCTCGGCTACCTTGGGCATGATGTCGATGTAGCGGCTGGCGAGCAGGTAGGGGTTATCCATGCCGTTGTACGCCTCGGCCTGGGCCTTGATGCCCGCCGCGACGCCCTCGCCGTGGGCCTTCTCGGCCGCACCCTCGGACTCGCCCTTCAGGCGCGTAGCTTCGGCCTCGGCCTTCGCTCGGGCCTGGATGCCCTCGGCGTCCTTCTGGGCGGAATACAGCTCGGCGTCGGATTGGTTCTGGCGCTCGATGCGGGCGGCCTCGGCCTGCTTCGTGCGCTTGTAGAGATCGGCTTCTGCCGCCTGCTCGGCGGCGTAGCGGTCGGCCTCCGCTTGCTTCTTCACGGTCGCGTTCAGCTCGCGCTCCCTCACGTCCGCCTGGCGCTCGGCGAGCTCGACCTTCTTGGTCTCCGCGGCGATCTCGGCCTCCTGCTGGGCGATGTAGAGCTCGCGCTGCTTCTCGGCCGTCACGGTGGACTTCACCATATCGGCCTCGGCCTTCGCCTTGTCGGCCTGCTTCTTTAAGTCGGCCTGCTTCAAGTCGAGCTGGTTCTGGCGGATGGCGACCTCCTCGGCCGCCTTGATCTGCGCCAGCTCGGCTTCCTTTTTAATCTCGGCCGCCTGGTCGGCGCCCATGGAGCGGATGATGCCCTGGGAATCGGAGAAGTCCTGGACGTTGAAGGTGCGCAGCTCGAGACCGAGGTTGGCGAGGTCATCCTTGGAGCCGCCGAAGACCTTCGCGTTGAAGCTCTCACGGTCGCGCATGAGCTCCTTGAGGTCCATCTGGCCGATGACCTCGCGCATCTTGCCCAGCATGACCTCGGTGACCTGGCGGGTCATCTCCTCCTTGTCCAAATTCAGGTAGTTCTTGGACGCGGTCTCGATCAGCTCGGGGGTCTGGCCGATCTGGAAGTTGGCGACCGCGCAGGCGTGGATGAGGATTGCGTCCTGCGTCGGGATATCGTTCTCGGTGGTCAGCTGCACCTGCACGGCACCCAGCGAGAGGGTGTCCACGCGCTGGAGGAGCGGGATCACGAAGGTGCCCTTGCCGGAGACGGAGCGCATCTTGCCGGCGCCGGAGACGATCATGAGCTTATCCGGCGGGCATTTGCGCCAGCAGCTCTCGAACACCAGCACGAGAACCATGATACCGACGGCTGCGGGGAGCAGGTTGAAGATCAAAGATTCGAAAAGCATCATAGGGTTTCCTTCCCTTCAAGGGCGGCTCGGGCAGAGCCGCCCGGTTATAGACAACTTCGTCGAGCGCGGGCCGGGCTCACGATCGGCACGGCACCGGTTCAGTCCAACCGTCGGGACTCAAAGGCGGCGGCGATCATGTAGCTCCAGCAATTCGTATAAGAGGAGAGGCAAGGCCATCGCGAAGAGAGACGGCAGTAAGATGTAGTAAAACGCTGATCTTATAATGATGTCGTTGGCCGTCATCAGGGCCTCGAATGCTTTCAAGGCCTCGTCCGGTTCCGCGTCGGAAACCGATTCGCCCTGACTGCTTTTCATATCGGCCTGTTCGGTCGCGTCGCCGACGGGCGCACTTCCGTTCAGGTCGACGTCGACGACGACATGGCCGCCGTCGTCGGAGATCACGGCGGCGGTCGCGTTCTCGGCGTAAGCCGCGGGCGCGATGCAGCCGAACGATGCTGCGGCTATGGCCATGGCGGCGAGCGGCTTCAGCGCCCTTGCGGACATTCTCATTTCAGTTCTCCATTCCTTCCGAAATATTCCGGTGCGCGCCCTCCCTCGGCGCTGTCCGTTTCCCCTCAGGTGGTTATTCCCCGTATGCAGAGGCTTAAACACCGGAACTGAAAACGATTGGAAAAACAGGGCGCCCACCGGGGCGGGAGCCCGATGGGCGCGTGTGCGGCTATGTGCATGTGCGTAGATATGCCGACGTGCATGTGTTCCATTGTGCGAGTGTGCGTATGCGCAACTGCGTATATGTGCGTGTATGCGTATGCGCGATTGCGGAACCTGCAGGAGCGTATCGAAACCGGGCCTGCCCAGACCCTGGCGAATGCTGCCGGTCGTGAGCTCGACGTGCGGGCGGCCGTCGGCGCCGAAGACGAGGTTCGTGGCGCCCGCCCCGGGGACCACCGTATCCACCTGCCCCGTCGTGAGATCGTATCGCATGTTGCCGACCTGCTGCTCGATATGCACCGTGCCGTCGGGTTTCAGAACGTTCCCGATCATGGCGTGCCACCTTTACGCATATATGCGGATGCGGATGTATGGGTATGTGCGGATGCGCGGTTGAGCGTTTGCGTGTGTATGCCAAAGCGCCTGCGGGCGCATCCGCACCCCCATGGTATCAGTGCCGGGGCGCGGAGTCTTTCGAGACCTCGCTGGCAGCGTCGGCGACCTTGCCGGGCGACGGCTTCTCGGCTGCCGAGGACGCGGCGGCCTTCCGGGCGACGGCGGCGATGGAGGCCGGGGTCCTCTCCGGCCTCACCCAGCCGTAGGCCTCGGCCATCTCCTCCATGTCGACGATATCCCGATTGAGATATACCGGCGAGATCTCGCCGGTATAGGCCCGCTCCAAGTCCTCGACGATCGCGTTCTCCGCGAGGAAGTTGTCGCTCGCCAGGCGCCAGTCGCCGTCGGCCTGCTGGAAGAGGACCGGGTCGGCCCCCTCATCGGTGTAGTAGACGAGCGTCGACGCCTTCTGCCCACCGTCGGCATCGATATCGTACGAGAACGTCTTCGCTTTAAGGTCGGAGATGCGGAAGGCGACCTCGCCGGCGCCCCAGTCCCCGGCAAGGTCGCCGTGGACGGCGTATGCGTCCGCCTGCGTGTCGCCGTACAGTTCCCCCATGATGAAGTAATCGTGCCCGTCCACCACGCGGTAGACGCCCAGCGTGCGGCAGTCGGGGTCGTTGCCCTGGGCACGGACGGAGTCCAGGGAATCCTTCAGGCGGACGGCCGCCGGGTAGGTCGAGCACAGGTAGACCAGGCCGGGGTCCGGGACGTCATCGTGGATGCCCCGGTCGAATACGCAATAGCCGCCTCGCCTCGCGCCATCCAGGGCGGATTCCAGGGCGGCGAGCGCGGGGGCGGATTCCTCGCGCTCGAGCTCGCGGGCCATCGCCGAGACAAGTTCGCCGCCATAGGTTCCCAACGGCACCTTGCCGCCGAGGGCCTTGCATGAGTCGACGAAGCGCGCGCAGTCCCCGATGTCAGGGAGAATCACCGTCAGCTGGCTTTCCCCATGCCCGAAGCCGATCTCGCCGCCGCGGCCGTCAAGGATCCCGACTGCGACGGCGGGAGGATACGCCCCGTCTACCATCTTCGCCGTGATGATCTCACGTTCGAGTGCGTCGCCCAGCATGCCCTCGATCATCTGCCCGTCCATCTTGAAACTCCATTCCATTGCCCAGGCGCATCTGGCCCATGCGTGTCCTTCTGCAAAATGCTAGCGCCGATCACCGATGGGGCCGGCGGTGCGGGTCGGGGCTTTCCGAACGGGAAGCGCCGTCGGGCCGCAGGGCGCGCAGGCGCCGCGCGATGTCGCGGATCTCGAAGCACGCGTCGAAGCGGTGCGGCATCCCCTCGCCCGCCCAGAGCATCCCGGCGCGCCCGGTCGCGATCCGGTCGACGCGGGTGAAGTCCAGCCCCAGCATATCGCAGATGCCCCTCACCTCGTCATGGACCGGCGAGCAGGCGCACCGCATGGCGCCCTCGCCCGATACCTCGCCGTCGAGCTCGAGCCCGTACAGCTCGTCGCCGTAGAGCGCGGCGATGTGCTCCTCGGCCTCGCCGGCGGACATGTCCTCGATCTTCTCCACGGGAAACCCCAATCCCTCAGGGAGGGCGCGCGGCCGTGCGCCCTCGTATGTGTGTATCTGCGCAGGTATGCGCATGCGCAAACGCGCAGATGTGCGGACGCGCATGTGCATACCCATGCGGACGTCAGCGAGGAAGCCCGCGGACGAGCGATGCGAAGTCCGCATCGACGCGCGACCGGTCCAGCTCCCAGAGGTCGGCGATGAAGTCGAGCAGGACCCTCACCGTCCCGGTGCGCTCGGGTCGCGGGAGGCGCGGCACCAGCAGGACGACGGAGTAGAGGGCCTGTTCGTAGCTGCGCCCCTCCTGGGGGGCACGGCGGCTCATCGCCCGGCCCCCTCGGCATCGCAGGGCGCCATGCGGCGGTCCGGGCCGTCCATCTTGACGCGCTCGGTCATCTCGGCCAGGCGCGAGACGATAGCCAGGGCGTCCTCCTTGCGGCCGTACTCCGACAGCACCGCGGCGAGGCCCGCCTGGGTGTACTGGCTGGTGACGATCGTGGCGCGCTCGGCCTCGTAGCGGCCGTTGACGATCTGGAACAGCTTCGCGAGCACCCACTGGGTCGAGGAGTCCTTGCCCAGGTCGTCGATGATCAGGACCGGGACGTTCACGTACCTGCGGATTACGTCGGCCTCGCTGTCGCCGCCCTTGTCGAAGGTCGAGCGGAGCTCGGTCATGAGGTCCGCCGAGACGACGAACCTGACGCCGTGCTTGGGCCTGCCCTTCGGGACGGGCCGGTACGCCCAGTTGCCGAAGCGGGGATCGAGGCGCGAACCGGCGTAGTCGTAGGCGATACGGCACGCCATCTCGGTCTTGCCGACCCCGCGCGGACCGTAGATGTACAGCCCGCCGCCGTGCGCGAGGCGCGCGTCGTAGGCATGCTCCGGGGCGGCCACTCCCTCGGCGATGCGGCGGGCGAAGCGCGGCGGGATGCCGGTCTTGCGCACGACCGCCTCATGGAACGCGGGATCGGTCGCGGCGAGGGCGGCTACGTCCGCGATCTCGAGCGGAGGCAGGGCGCCGCCGACGGGAAGCGGCGCGGCTGTTGCAGCCGGGGCCTCGGGCACGGGCGCCGCTGGCACCGGAGTCCGAACGGGCGCCGCGGCGAGGGCCGGGTGCTCCGGCTCGAGGTAATGCGGCCCCATCTCGTGCCACGCGTCCGCCTCCGCCCTCCAATCGAGCACCGGCGTGCCGTCCGCGCGCCGCCAGGCGCGGGCATCGTGGTATGCATAGAAGAAGTTGCCGTAGAAGGCGTTGGCGGAGCCGCGGTCGTCGTAGCCCTTCCCGCGGACGTAGGCCTCGACTTCCTCGAGCGCGGGCCTTTTCGGCCTCGCCTGCGCTTGCGTGTCGTTCATCTCGGTTCTCCCTCCGTCTGAGCTAATCGTCGTTGAACTCGCTGAAATCGCTGTCGGCGGCCACGCGCTCGGCGACGCTCATGGCCCTCTTCGCGCCAGACGGGCCGGACTTACGGGCGGAGCGCGGCGCGGGCTTGCGGCGCCAGGTGTTCACGACGTTCTTCCATCGGACGATCGGCACGCCGCCCGCGCGGACCCAGCCGGTGGCCTCGTAGTAGTCGAAGAACTCGTCGGGGTCGATCACGCGGTAGGCGGGATTGTCCGGGTCGGGGGCGTCATAGCCCTTCTCGTGCACGTACTTTCGGACCTGCTCGCGGGTCGGCGCCTTCGACGGGGCGGCCTTCTCCTCGGCTGCGGCCACGGCGCCGGAATCGACGAGATCGGCCCTCAGGTCGTAGAACCTCAGGCCGTTTCCGGCGGCGAGGAACTTGGGCAGCGACATGATGTAGCGGCCGTCGGTGTGCGATGCCGCGTACTCGCGGCGGTATGTGTCGTAGGCGCGACCGATGCGCGGAAGCGTCCAGCCGTCCGCGAGGGCGCGGGCATAAGCCTCGGCGACGTCGGCGAAGACCTCCGCCTTGCCGATGGACATGCGCATGAGGGCAAGCACCTCGGCGTTGGGGACCGGGACCTCCGTCTCGAGCCCAAGGCCGGCCTCCGATGCGACCTTCACGACCGTGACCGAGTCGCCCGCGGCCTTCGACACCGCCGAGTTTTCGACAGACGGCAGCGCGCCCGCGCGCCCTCTCCCACTAACATCAATAACAACATCCTTGTTAGTGTCGCAAAAATTGGTACACGGTGAAATCGTTTCCCCAGTTGGGCCCGTGTACCAATTTTTGGTACACGGTGAATCTAGTTGCAAACTAACGTTAGTTTGGTCGCCCGTGTACCAATTTTTGGTACACGGTGAATCCTGCGGGTTGTTGATAACCTCGTTTTCGACCCCCTCCCCCGGCAAGTTTTCAACAGCGCCCGCCTCAGTCGATTTCGAGTTATCGACAGGCACGAAACGGCGCTCCTCGGGGATCTCGGCATTGACCACGTAGCGGTTCGAGAGATAGCGCCCTTGGCCCTGCGCGCGACCCTGGTGCACGCTGATGTAGCCGCACTCGACCAGGGTTCGGCGGTGGCGGTAGTAGGTG
The DNA here is from genome assembly GCF_003474385.1 of Eggerthella sp. AM16-19. NCBI lineage: Bacteria > Bacillati > Actinomycetota > Coriobacteriia > Eggerthellales > Eggerthellaceae > Eggerthella > Eggerthella sp. AM16-19. The sequence goes on along the minus strand of NZ_QUCY01000011.1, from coordinate 25,151 downwards.
TTGCGCGACATCGCGAGGTGGGTGCAGATCGTGTCCACGGACGGGAACAGCGAATGGGTGCCCGCGCCGGCATGGGCGCAGAAGTAGGCGTAGACGCCCTTGGCCGACGACGACAGGCGGGTGTCCTCGGTCGCCTTGGCCGAGACGATGCCGAAGCCGCGCTCCATGAGGTCGCCGCCGAAGACGACGACCGCGCCGTCGCGGTCCAGGATCTCGAACGTCTCGTCGAGCTCGTCGCGGGTGCGGCCGGCGGGCTGTGCCGCCATGCCGCGCTCCTTTGCGCTACTCACGGCACTGCACCCCCTCCCGCACGACCTCGGCGGGGATCGGGACCATGCAGAGCTCCCCGTCCCGGTCCTCGCCGTAGGGCGTCACGATATCGACGATGTAGCCGCCGCGCTCGAGCGCGGCCAGCGCCTCGTCGTAGTCGCGGCGCGGCAGGCCGGCCTCGGCCGCCGCGATGTCGCGCGCCGGGCACTCAATCGCCACCGACATGGGATCGCGCGCCACGATGCAGCAGAAGACCGACTTCTGCTCGAGCGTGAGGTCGCCGTCGTCGAAGATCGGGCGGATACGCCGCGCCCAGAACCTATCGCCGACCGTCATCCTCGCCGTGCCGGCCTGATTCCCGGCGGAATCTTTCCTTCCCATATGCCATCCCTCCATGGTCATCCATCGCGGGCCCAGGCCCGCATCCTGTGTCTGTATCTACCCAAATGTGCAGATGCGTAATCGCACAAATACGCAAAAACGAAAATGTGCGGTTGCGTATATGCGCATATGCGTACATGCGTATGTATGCTGATGCGTGGGATGAAAAAGGCACAGGCCGTTTGGACCCGTGCCTGAATCAGCGCGCGTCGACCTTGAGGAAAGTCGATACCTTGATCTCGCTCTGCCCGCCGGCCTCGGCCCTCCTCGGACGGCCGTCGAGAAACGATGCCGCCCTCGTCTCGGCCAGCTCCCCCTCGAGCACCACGGCGACGCCGGGGGCGAGGGAGGCCGCCACGGCCATCGCCACCGGGCCGAACGCGACGCAGTGGAACCTGTGCTCGACGCGGCGCGAGCCCGCCGCCTTCTCCTGGGACAGGCAGAAGCGCGCGTGCGCGGGCCCTCTGTCCGGCTCCGTGAACTCCACGGGCCCGAACACGAGCCCCGACACCACGATCCTGTTGACCGTTTCCAAACCCCGACTCCTTCCTTCCCAAGCCATCCGTCTCGGAGGTTAAGCCGCCGGCTGCGGCGGCCTGGGGCTCTTTATGCCCATTGAGGGGGAGTTTCAACGCGCGGGTTGCGCGATTTGCGGCAAACGAAGGCGCTTTTCTCCATAAACGGTCCATATGGAGAGAAAAACACAACTCGATCGGGGGCATTTCCGCGGTTCGCCCATGGGATAGGTAGGCTTTCGGTCGGATCCGGAGCCATGGGTGCGGGAGGTTTCCACGCCCTAAAAATGAAAAAGCCCCCTGAACAGGGGGTTCGAAAATAGGAGGGAGCGATAATTGTAGCCGTCCACCAGCAGGATCTTCTTGCGCTGCTTTGCCATCACGCATCCCTCCTTTCACGTATTGCGCATTACAGGTTCACTAAAAGTCAGCGAGGGGCGCTCTCGTGCCCCGAATTCGGATGAAGCAAGCGGGCATAGGCCTTTGGGCCATGCCGTGCAGCTGAAGTCGAAGGCGGGGTGCGAGAGCGCCCCGCAACGTCGAGCAGGTTCGCTGGCCGTTAGGCCAGCGAAACCCAATTCTGGCGCAGCCACTCGTACATGACGGCGGTGGCGGCCTGCGCCACGTTCAGGCTGGCGACCTCGCCTTCCAGCGGCAGCTTCGCGTACATGTCGCAATGCTCGAGCACCAGGCGGGACACGCCGTCGTGCTCGTTGCCCAAGACGATGGCGATCTTGCCCTTCAGGTTCGCATTCCACACCAGGTCGTCGGTGTGCTCGGTTGCGGCGCACACCCAGAAGCCCTCCTCCTGCAAGCGGTGGATGCTCTGCACGATGTTGGACACCTGCGCCACAGGCACGTGCGTGATGGCGCCCGCAGAGCTTTTGTACGTGGAAGCCTCGACGCGTGCGCTGCGCTTGTTGGGAATGACCAGGCCCGATGCGCCCACGGCCTCGCAGGAGCGGCTGATGGCGCCCAGGTTGCCCGCATCGGTGAGGTGGTCGCACAGGACCACGAGCGCGCGGCCGTCATGCTCTTCGGCGTAGCTGTTGGCGGCGTCGACCACCTGGCCGATGCCCACGTAGTTGAACGGCGCGGCCTCGGCCATAACGCCCTGATGGCTGCCACGGGCGGACTTCTGGTCAAGCTCGTCGCGCGGCACCTGGATGACCTTCACGCCGTTGCGCTTGGCCTTGCGCATGATGTCCTCGATCATGGGGTCGCGCTTCATGTAGTCGCCCATAAGGATACGGCGCATGGGGACGCCGGTGCGGAACGCCTCGATGACGGGGCGCTTGCCTTCGATGTAATCAGCCATGTGATGGGGCCTTTCGGTTCTGCAAGATAACGTAGATCGATTGCGCTATTGTACCAGCCGCCGCGCACGCGGGCTTCCCGCAGCGCCAATCGCCGCAAGACCCCCATGCCCCGCTTAGCGCATGTTGGCGGGCCAGTCGCCGTTCGCGGCATCGCCGCCGGAGCCCGATGCGCCCCCGCACGCTTCGTCATCACGGTTCGCACCGCGCGCGATGCGCGCGCCGGCGTGCCGCTGATGCCGCTCGGAGTCGCCGCCGTGCAGGAAAAGCCCCGACAGCACTTCGCCTGCGCAATGCAGACCGCGGGCGACACGCGGCGTCAGGTCGGCCTCGGAGGTTGTGCGCCAATCGAAGTACACGCTCCAATAACGCAGCGCCACCACGGCAAACACGCATGCGATGCCCGCAAGCGCCAAGGGACACCCGAAGCGCGCCAGCACCACGTACACCGCCGCGCCGCCAAGCCCCGCAACGGCGTAGTAGTTGCTGCGCTGGAACACGCCGGGCACTTCGCCAACGCAGATGTCGCGGATAGCACCGCCGCCGACCGCAGTGATGCCGCCCATGATGACCGACAGCACCATGCCCTGCTCGAAGGCCACCGCCTTCGAGGCGCCCGCCAACGCGAACAGGCCCACCGACAACGCATCGGCTAGAAATACCGTTGCCTCAAGGTGCTTGAAAACGCCGCGGAAGTAGAACACGAACGCGCAGATGAGGATGCAGGTGACGATAAGGTCGGGATGCGAGGTGAAGTACACGCCCGTACCCTGCATGAGCGTGTCGCGCAGCACGCCGCCGCCGTAACCCGTGATCAGGCCGCACACCACCGTGCCGATGATGTCGAGCTTGCGATCGCACGCGAACAGCGCGCCGGTGAGCACGCCGGCGATGACGCTGAAATAGTCGATGCTCCACGGCACCGTGAGCACCGGCGTGTCGGCGAAGATCCCCTGCAGCCAAGCTTCCATGTGAACCCCTATTCAGCCCGCCGAACGTGAAAGCGGGCGCGCCAAAGGGGCGCGCCCGCTTCGCTTGCTAGCGATTATGTAACCACATAAGAAGCCAAATTACCAGGGATGACATGCTGCGGCGAGCTTGTCCTGAGGCTATTCCTCCCCTGCGCCCTTCACGTCGACGGCTCCCGCCAGGACGGCACGGTAATCGGCCAGGTTCTTCTTCAGAAGCTGGGGAATATCCAGCTCGTAAGGGCAGCGGGCGGTGCAGGCGTATCACTCGGTGCGGTCCTCGATGACGCCCATGCGCTGCTGCCACTCTTCGCTAAGCCACCCCTTCGACGGCACGCGGCGGATCATGAGCGACATGCGGGCGCACTGGTTGATGACGATGTCCTGCGGGCACGGCATGCAGTAGCCGCAACTGCGGCAGAAATCGCCGGCAAGCTCAGCGCGCTCGGAGGCGATGAACGCGCGCATCCCGTCATCGAGCTGCGGCGTGGCGGTCATGAACGCAAGCCACTCGTCGAGCTCCTCCTCGCGCTGCACGCCCCAGACGGGAACCACGTTGGGGGACTGCGTCATGAACGCCATGCAGGCGCGGGCGTTGTTGAGGAGGCCGCCGGCCAGGCCCTTCATGGCGATGAAGCCGACGTTACGCCGCTCGCACAGGGCCACCAGCTCAAGCTCGCGATCGGAGGCAAGGTAGCTAAGCGGGTACTGCAGCGTTTCATACAGGCCGCTTTCCACGCATTCGAAGGCCACCTCAAGCTTGTGCGCCGTCACACCGATATGGGCGATCTTGCCCTGCTCTTTGGCCTTGAGCACGCACTCGTACATGCCGATGCCGTCACCGGGCTTGTAGTACTGGTCGACGCAGTGGAACTGGTACAGATCGACATGGTCGGTGCGCAAAAGGCGCAGCGACGTTTCCAGATCCTCCCAAAACGCCTCGGGCGTGCGGGCCTGGGTTTTAGTGACGATGGCCACCTTATCACGCATGCCCTCGAACGCAAGGCCGACGCGCTCCTCGCTATTGGACTACGCCCGCGCCGTGTCGAAGAAGGTCATGCCGCCCTCGAACGCGCGGCAAACCAATGCGACGGCGTCCTGCTCGGAAACGCGTTGAATCGGCAACGCCCCGAACGCATTCTGCGGCGTGACGATACCGGTAGATCCCAAAGAAATAGTGCGCACAAGCGTTCCTCTCTCAACTCGCAAGCATATCGTAGACAGGGAACGGAGGCGTGTTCACACTCACCCCCGTCTCCTGTTCGCCGCTCCCATTCGTGCAGTTCGCGCTTCCTTATCGAAAAAAGGCCCGCCCTCCGTTTGGGAGGGCAGGCCGAAAAACCTGTGATCCATTCTGTTCCTTTGCCGGCTATTCCGTTCGCAACATATGCCCGAATTTATACACCGCTTCGGAAAACGCCTCGTAGTGCTCGACGCAGTGGGCATCGCTGCCGATGTAGGTATACAAACCGGCTTCGAACAAACGCTGGGCAGGTTTGCGCTCCTTGCCCATACGCCCGCCACGGATAAAGTCGGACGATGCCTGCAACACGCACCCACAGCTGACCAAGCGCGCCGCAATGGAGGCATCCTCCTGGATGGCCTTGTAACGCTCGGGATGGGCGATGATCACGTCGAGCCCCATGCCCTGCAGCTCATAGATCTCACGTTCGTATTCCTCGAAATCGCGTTTGGTGGCATGCGTGGAAAGCTCGAGCAGCAGCGTCTTGGAATCCTGGAAGCACAGGTAGGGCGCCCAGTCCATTCCCAGCTCGCGCAGCTTGCGGATGTTCACCTCGAAGCCCATGCGCATGGGGATGGGCGAACGCGGGGCCAGCTGGTTGAATGCATCCCACATGGCATCGAAATCGAAGTACGGGTCGCGGCAATGCGGCGTGCACACGATCTCGGTGATGCCGGCCTTGTACGCGGCATGGATCATGCGCACGCTCTCGCCGAGGCAGCTTGCCCCGTCGTCAACGCCGGGAAGGATATGGCAATGCAGGTCAAGCACGTCGACTACCCTCTACGAGCACCGTTGTTCTGATGTCCGTAGTTAGCGGGGTTCGCGGCGCCGCCATGCTTACCGCCGCCGCGCGGGACGTTGGGACCGAGGTTGCGGGAATCGACCTTCACCGCGGAAGAGGTGCCCTTCTCGCGCTTGCCCTGCTGGTTGTAGTAGGCGTAGTAGTACTCGGACTTCTCGACGTTGCAGTAGTTCATGACGACGCCCACTACGTTGCCGCCGGCCTTCTTCAGCTGGTCGTAGGCCTGCAGCACGGCCTGGCGCTTCGTGAAGTTCTCGCGCACCACCAGCACGGCGGCGTCGACGATGGTGGAGACCACGGCGGCATCGACGAACATGCCGACGGGCGGCGTGTCGAAGATGACGTAATCGAACATCTGCTCAAGCTTATGGGCCAGCGCGGCGAAGCGCTTGGAGGCAAGGATGTCGGCGGGATTGGGGATGTGCGGCTCGGCATCGAGCAGGAACATGTTCTCGGTGTTGGTGGAGACGATGGCCTGCTGGATGGGCATGGTATCGGAGAGCACCGAATACAGACCGCCCGTGGAGCGCACGCCGAACATGCCCGCCAGCGTGCGGTTGCGCATGTCGCACTCGACCAGGCACACGCGCATGCCCGAGGACGCGATGGCGCGGGCGACGTTGCACGCGACCGTGGACTTGCCTTCATTGGGAATGGAGCTAGTGAACACCAGGGAACTGATGGGGTTATCGACGCTCATGAAGCGGATATTGGCCATCAGGGTCTTCGCGGCGTTCTGCATCTCCATATCGTCGCCTTTGGGTTTGCGAGCCATAGCTTATTTACCTCCCTTGAGAGCAGGCATGCGGCCGATGACGGGCAGGCCCAGCAGGTCTTCGATCTCGTCGGCGTTGCGCACCTTCGTGTTGAGCATATCGGACACCACGACGATGGCGATGGCGACGAACAAGCCGGCGAGCAGCGCGACGGCGATGTACATGGGACGATTGGGGCCGGAGGGCGCCGTGGGGGCCGTGGCCTGATCGATGACGTTGACCGACTGGACGTCCATGACCTGCTGCGCGACCTTGGAGACGTTGCTGGCCATGTCGTTGGCGATGGTGGCGGCGATATCCGGGTCGGTGCCGGTGACGGAAAGCGTGATGACGCGCGAGGTGGTCTCGCTGGTGACCTTGGTGGAGTACCCCTTCAGCGACTCGAGGTGCAGGTCCTTTGCGGTGTCGGCCTCGATGCGGTCGCTCTTGAGCAGCGTGGACACGTCGTTGGCCATCATCTGGCTGGCGTTGAGGTTGGAGTAGTTCGCAGCATTGTCGGAGCTCGCCGAAGACTGCTTCGCAAGCACGTACATGCTGGTGGAAGCGGTATACGTGTTGGGCAGCGCGACGAAGCAGACCAAGGCGGTCGCAAGCGCGCACACGATAGGCAGGACGATCATGAGCTTCAGATGCTTGCGCATAAGCTGAAGCAGCTCGAGCAATGTCATGAATAAACCTCTCAAGTCTCGGGGCAATAGCCTTACCATTATATCCCGCAGTGGAGGGGCGGGTACAAAGTTGCTCCACTTCAGCAGAAAAGACCGAAAGCCGTGGAGATTCGTGCACAATCGCGGACTTTTCGGGCTCAAGCGTTTCCCTTTTGTGAAAACACCATCATAATAAGCGGGTTGCTTCTCACGAAATTCTTTCTAATCTTCTTTTCGCGCGCTCTTCCACGCACCGCGCAAGGCATATAGAAAGCGGCTCGCGTCAAGCGCAAGCACGCCGCCTGGGGCGGGTGCGATGAATTGGTACATAGGTTGCAAGCGCTTGACTGAAACCGATGCCGCCCGTTTCCGGACGCCTTGGTTTGCTGCGCGCTGCTTCCGCGAAGAGAAACGGATCTTACATGACCGCATTTGCAGAACTGGGCCTGTCCGAGGCAGCGCTCGCCGCCGTCGAGCGCATGGGCTACGACTCCCCCACGCCCGTTCAGGAGCAGTCCATCCCCTACATCCTGGAAGGCCGCGACGTCATCGCCGCCGCCTCCACCGGCACCGGCAAGACCGCAGCGTTCCTGCTGCCCACGCTGTCCACGCTCGAGCGTATGAAGGGCCGCGGCCGCGCACCGCGCGTTTGCGTCGTCAGCCCCACGCGCGAGCTGGCTCAGCAGATCAGCCGCACGTGCATGCAGATCTCCCGCAAAACCGGCCACTTCGTGACCACCGTGTACGGCGGCACGCCCTACGGCCCGCAGATCCGCGAGCTGCGCGGCGGCACCGACGTGCTCATCGCCACTCCCGGCCGCCTGAACGACCTGATGGACCGCGGCGTGGTCGACCTGTCCGAGACAAAGGTGCTCGTGCTCGACGAGGCCGACCGCATGCTTGACATGGGCTTCCTGCCCGACGTCACCAAAATCGTGGAGCACACGCCGGCCGAGCGCCAGACGCTGCTGTTCTCCGCGACCATCGACAGCTCCATCCAGAAGAACCTGGGCAACCTGCTGAAGGACCCGGCCATCATCGAGATCGCCCGCAACGGCGAGACCGCTGCCACCGTGGCCCAGTACATCATGCCCATCGCCAACCGCAAGAAGCAGGAGCTTCTGGAAGCGGTGCTCAACGACAAGGGCCACGAGCGCGTCATCGTGTTCGCCCGCACCAAGAACCGCACCGAGGAATGCGCCGAAGCGCTTGAGGCCGCCGGTTTCCACGCCGAGTCCATCCACTCCGACAAGACCCAGGGCCGCCGCCGTCGCGCCCTGGAGAACTTCCGCCGCGGCAAGACCGACATCCTGGTGGCCACCGACGTGCTGGCGCGCGGCATCGACGTGCCCGAGGTGAACTACGTCATCAACTTCGACCTGCCCGACATGGCCGAGGACTACGTGCACCGCATCGGCCGCACGGGCCGTGCCGGCGAGGAGGGCTTCGCCATCTCCTTCGTCACGCGCGAGACCATGAAGACGCTCAAGGAGATCGAGAAGCTCATCGGCAAGGACATCCCCTTCACCACCATCGAGGGCTACGAGACCGACCCCTCCGTGCTGGAGAAGCCCAAGCGCGGGGAGCGCAAGGGCGGCAC
>NZ_QUCY01000011.1:0-16620 GCF_003474385.1 Eggerthella sp. AM16-19 | reverse complement strand
CGCGCCGCGGCGGCAACAAGCCGGCAGGCGCCCGCCGCACCGGCGAGAAGCACGCCGAGCGCGCTGAGCGCGAGGGCCGCAGGCCCAACGCCGGCGAGGGTCGTCGCCGTCGCGAGGACGATGCGCTGGTCACCCGCGGCGAGCGCGGCGGCCGCGGCGGCAAGGGCCACTTCGACCGCAAGGACCGCAACGACCGTGGCGGCCGCTTCGACCGCGACAACCGCAACGATCGCGGCGGCAACAAGGGCGGCTATCGCGGCAAGGGCGGCGCCGGCCGCAACGGCGAATGGCTCTCCGACGAGGAGTTCCGCTCCCGCCGCAACGCCAAGAACGCCCAGGCTCGTCTGCACAAGAAGGAGCGCAAGGCCCAGAACGGCAACCAGCACAAGGCCAACAACAAGAAGCGCGGCGGCGAGGGCGGTTACGACTATAGCCGCTTCTCCAAGTAGCATCGCACAAGCCGTGCAATAAGAACTAAAGCGGTCGCTGAGCCGCCTCAAGCTATAAGCGCCGACGACGACCGTCAACGCGAAGCCAACGCCCCGGAACCATTCCGGGGCGTTTTTCGTTTTGCGGTCTGCAAGCGCACGGAAAGCGGAACCCGGCGAACCGGGACACGTCAACCGCTCGGTCTTAAACCCGCCCCGCCTGGGGAGTACGGACCGGATAAGCACCGGCACCAAACCCAGGGCCCGCGCCGCCGGGCAACCCACCGCCGCCCAGGAATGAAAGTTCGCCAACGCGCACAAAGCTCTCCCAGACAGCGCGTTCATCTCGTATGATGTGAAGCGACGCTCCATCATGCAGACGAACGCCAAGGAGAAGCTATGGCAACGCCCGACAAGCCCTCGCAAAGCTCATCGAACGGCTCCAAGAACGGCAGCGGCGATAATACCGTGGCGTTCATCGTCATCGCCGCGATCGTCGTCCTTGCGGTGCAATACTTCCTCACGGGAACGAACTTCGCCTTAGATATCTGGGAGGAATTCACCGCTCCCGAGCTTTCCAAGGCTGAGATCGCCGAGTTCGAGGATACCCTCGATCAAATCGACCAGAACGCCGCGACGTATGCATCAGGCGGATTCCAAACCGAGGACGACGTCAAAAACGCCATAGCGGCGCAAAAAGCCTACGCGAAGGAGCTTGAGGCGCAAGGAGTCGTGTCCTCTTACACCGCCGACGACAACAGCGTGTACTTCAAGTTCGAAAACGGCCTGTCGTACCTCTACATTGCCGCGCCCGAGGGAATCGATGCCTTGAGCACCGATTCCGAAGCCACCGTCAGCTCGGTGGAAACCACGGGAAGATCCGATTCGCTCGCGGCGATCAGCACTATCACCAGCGCGTTTTCCGCAACTTCCTCGAAATGGTCCGCCTCCACGGCAAAAACCCCGAGCAACACCACGCTTGCCGGGCTTAAAGAGCTCGGTGGCAAGCAGCAGCTTCTCATCTGGGCCGGCCACGGCGGGTACAACCGCAAGACCGGCAGCGTCCTTGACACCGGGATCGATTCCGACCTAAGCGACAAATCCCAGCTCATCGAGATCAAGAACGATCGCGCCACGATCGTCAACGTTGCCGGGGATCCCGACAGCCACCTTGCGATCACGCCCGGCTTCGTCAAGCGCTACGTGCGCGGCATGGGCGGGTCGGTCGTCTACCTGTGCGCCTGCAGCACGGGCGAGGACAGCCAGCTGGCCGACGCGTTCCTGGACAACGGCGCGACGGCCGTTTTCGGCAACACCGGGTCGATCTCGCACGTCTACAACGTCGCCATGCTCCAAGGCGTGCTGACCGCGTTTTTGACCCCCGATGAAAACGGCAACTACCCCACGCTGTCGAAAAGCCTGAGCACGGCGAAGAAGAACATCGGGGACGATTCCGCCGAATACCTTGAGCGCGTGGGCGCGGACGCCAACTTCATCGAATCGCAGCGCAACGTCAAGGTGAAGCTGTTCGGCGGAACCGAGGCGGGAGACCTCAAGGTGCAGGCTGACTCGACGAGCAAGGGCAAAACCCAGGATAAACCCGCTGAAAGCAGCTCGAGTTCCGGCTCGACGAGCAGCTCGAACAGCTCGAGCACGGGCAAGGAGACCGAATCCAAGCCGAGCGAGTCTTCCGGCGGCAGATCCGCCAACAGCGGCCTGCCCGCAACCGAGAGCAAGCCGAGCGGATCGACCGGCGGCAGCTCCGCTAACAGCGGGTCGAGCGCTTCCAGCAGCGGGCAGACGGCGCCCATGCCCGAGACCACGCTGACGAACGACATGATCGTGGGCCTTTGGAGCCCCGATCCGAACGCCCAGGAGCCCCGCTATATCGACTTCCTTGCAAAGGGCGATCTGGTGACCTACGACTATTACTCGCTCATCGACTCGCGCGCCCTTGGCAGGCCCCAGCCTTCCGGGCCCGTGAAGTTCGAATTCTGCAACGGCGTCGTCGACATGATGTTGAACCAGGGAAGGTGCTCCTGCCTGACGAGGGACTCGAGCGGGACGTACATCTCCTTCTACATCGACGAGATGGCCAACGACGTCATCTACGACCAGGAGACCGGAACGGCGTGGCACCGCGTCATCCCGCACGTCATCGAGAACCACTGATAAACAAGGACGCACATAGCGCGCAAAAGGCCCGGGGACCTATTCCCGGGCTTTTTGCGTTCGCTAATCGCTCCCCGTCTTACGCCTGGAGACGTAGCGTTATGTATCCGAAACCTGCATGCTTGGCGAACGCTCGCATATAGCGCAAAAGCCGTCGTTGATGACAGGCCCATCGGCAGATGGCTTCCCGATAAGCCCGTCATCTGGGCTTCGCGTGCAAATGTCCCCCGCCGACACCGCGCGTGATACACTTTCTCCTTGTAGTTACAGGCAAGTCAGGAGTGTTATGCAGAACAACGGAAAGCATTCGCGCCCGGACCAGGCATATGGGCAACAGGCCAACCGTCCCGCCAACATGGGCCGGCAAGCACCGGCGCGCCCGCAACAGCCATACGGCCAGCAAGCATATCAGCGCCCCCCGTATCAGCAGCCGCGCTACGCCCAGCAGCCCGGGCAGCAGCCGCCGCAAAACGGGTACGGCAACCCATACGGAAGGCAAGACTTCAACTTCCAGCCGCTTCCGAACAACCATGAGCACGACGGCATGATCCGCGTGAAGAAGAAGCGCCGCAAGAAGCACACCAAGCTGATCGTCTGCATCATCGTCATCGCGTGCCTGCTGGTGGGCGCGTGCGGCTACGGCGCGGCGCTGGCGCTGTCCGCAAAGGACGTGAAAGCCCAGGCCGAAACCGCGCTTTCCAACGTCAACGGCATTCAGACCGCCATCGCCGGGCAGGACTTCGCAACGGCGGCGAAGAACGCCTCCAACCTGCAGTCTTCGGCACAGGCCATGAACGAGGAGCTCTCCTCCCCCGTTTGGGACGTGGCCGCCATGCTGCCCGTCGTAGGCAGCGACGTGAAGGGAGTGCAGACCATCGCATCCGCCCTGGCCGACGCATCCGACAACGCCATCGTGCCGCTGACCAGCAGCCTGTCCACCACGCCGCCGTCCGCCTGCATCGATGCCGACGGCAAGCTGAACATCGCCGCCATCACCACGCTGCTCGGCGCCATCCAAAACGGCGCCCCGGCCATGCAGCGCTGCACCGACGAACTGACCTCGCTTCCCGCTTTCCACATCGAGAAGCTGCAGAAGCTGGTGGGGCCCGCCCAGGAGAAGATCACCGGCATCAACGACGTCTTCCAGGAGGCGAACACCTTCGCGCCCATCATCGGCTCCATGCTCGGCGCGAACGGCAACCGCACGTACCTGCTGGCCGCGCAGAACACCGCCGAGATCCGCGCCTCGGGCGGCTTCCCCGGCTCCATGGGCACCGTCTCCATCGACAACGGCGCCATCGAGCTGGGCGATTTCACCAAGGTCTACGACATGATGGCCGAGGAGACGCCCGCGCAGTGCGCCATCACCGACGAGGAGAACGCGCTGTTCTACCCCTGGTACACGCAGTATTCCTGGGATAACAGCTTCAACCCCGACTACCCGCGCGTCGCCGGCATTTGGGCGGCCGCCCATCAGGAGAAGACCGAGCAGTCCGTCGACGGCGTCATCTCCATCACCCCCACCATGGTCCAAGACCTGCTGGCAGCCACGGGCGATAGCTTCACGCTGTCCGACGGCACCACCATCGACGGCACGAACGCCACGAAGGTGCTGCAGCACGACCTGTATTGGAAGTACCTGTCCAGCGGATCGAACATGCCCGAGGGCAACGACCTGTGCGACGCCCTGTTCGCCGAGGCCGCGGAATACGCGTTCGATTCGGCTTTGGAGAACATGAACGCATCCTCGCTCATGAAGCTGGTCTCCACCATGATGGGCGGCCTTGAGGATCGCCGTGTCATGATCTGGCTGGCCGACGCCACCGAGCAGGGCTACATCGAGGACATGGGCTATTCGGGCTCCATGACCGCAGCTTCCGAGCAGGAGCCCACCCTTGGCGTGTTCGTCAACTTCTGGGCGGGCAGCAAGCTTGGCTGGTGGCTGGGCATGGATACCCAGATCTCCAGCCCCGTCACGGGCAACGACGGCTCCCGCACCTATCACGTGACCACCACGCTGACGAACTTCATGACCGCGCAGGAAGCCAAGCAAGGCGGCAGCTACATCGTCTCGGACAACGATAAAAGTCTGGGCGATGCCGACCCGTTCATCTACTTCTATGCACCTGCAGGCGGCACGATCTCCGACGTGACGGCTTCGAACGGTGCCACGCTCGGCAAGGCCACCTATCAGGGTCTTGATGTCACCTTCACCTGCCAGGTGGGCGATTTCACGGTGCTGCCCAAGCCGAACAACCCGCTGCCTGTGGAGTCCACCGTAACTTACAGCTACACGGTCACCCTGCCGGCAGGCGTCGAGGGCGACCTGCAGCTGGCAACCACGCCGACGCTGACGAAGTACCACCAGTAACGGCAACACAGCTCATACGCCATGAGAAAGGCCCGGGGACACGTCCCCGGGCCTTTTGCGTTCGCTAGGAAATGACAATCTACATGCGGAACCCGAAGGGGATGGCGTTGGCTTCCGGCGGCATCTCGCCCAGCCAGCGGGTAGATGCCGTCTCCCCTAGCGTGAAAGTTTCGCCGTCGTATGTCACCTGGGTGACGCTGGCGTTCTTGATCTTGAGCGGGTCGTTCACACGCGAAGGATCCAGCAGGTACATGACCGATCGCACCACGAACGAATGCGTGACCACCAGCACGTTGCCGCCGCCCACGGCAAGCGCTTGCTTTCCCGCTTCGCTGAAGAAGCTTTCCAGGCGCGCCTTCACCTGGTCGAAGCGTTCCGCGCGGCCGGTGTCGTCTTGGTCGGCCAGCACCTCGGCCACCTGAGGCAGGCGCCGGTTCAACTCGTCGAAGGGCAGATCCTCGCCGAACCCGCGGGTAAGCGCCGCGTGCAGCTCGGTCCCCGGCCCCGCTTCAAGGTTGCCGTAGCACCATTCGCGAAGGCGCGGGTCGGGAACGTGAATGAACGGCGGTTCGGCCTGCGGGTTCTCCTTGGCCCTGGCGGCGAGCACCGCGTTGAGCGTTTGCACGGCGCGACCGGCATCGCTGCAGTAGGCCTGCGCGAACGGGACCTCCGCCAGGCCGCGGCCCAGCAAGCGAGCCACGCGGATGCCCTCATCGGTGAGCTGCGAATCGCACCAGCCCTGCACGCGGCTTGCGACGTTGTAGACCGTCTGCCCATGCCGCGTGATGTAGAATGTCACCGTGCTGTTGCCGGCAGCCGATGACTGGGCCTGGCCCGCCGCAAAAGCGGCGACGTGCGCGTTTCCTGCACCCGTCGAGAGCGCCTGCGCTTCGTCGGCACGTGTTGCCGCCAACGACGCCTGAGGATCTTTCTCTTCCAAGCTTCCGCCTTTCCCATGCAAAAGCGCCCGGATGCCCGGGCGCTTTCCCCTGCAGCGCATTGCGCGCCGCAAACCGTTTCGTTAATCCCCGTAGTTCGCCAAGAACAGCTTCGTGCGCTCCTGTTGCGGGTTGTTGATCACCTGCTCGGCAGGGCCCTCCTCCACGATGTAGCCGCCGTCCATGAAGATGATGTGGTCGGCGACGTCGCGGGCGAAGCTCATCTCGTGCGTGACGATGACCATGGTCATATGCTCGTCGGCAAGGTCGCGGATGACCTTGAGCACGCCTTTGGTGAGCTCGGGGTCAAGGGCGCTGGTGGGCTCGTCGAAGAACAGCACGTCGGGGTTCAGGGCCAGGGCGCGCGCGATGGCCACGCGCTGCTGCTGGCCGCCGGAGAGTTCGCAGGGAACCATGTTCTCCTTGCCCTCCAGGCCCATTTTCACCAATAGCTCGTTGGCCTGGGCCATGACCTGGTCCTTAGGGCGCTTCTGCACGGACAGCGGCGCGTCGGTGATGTTCTTCAGCACCGTGTAGTGCGGGAACAGGTTGAAGTTCTGGAACACCAGGCCGAAACGCGTTTTCGCCTGCGAGAGCACGGCCTTGCCGCCGTACACGGAACCGGAACCGTTGTCGGTCGCCACGGCAAGGTCGCCGTAGAACAGGCTGCCGCCGTCAAGGGTTTCAAGCAGCGTCATGCAACGCAGAAGCGTGGATTTGCCGCCACCGGAAGGGCCGATGATGGCGACGACCTGGCCCTGCTCCACCGACAGGGAGATATCTTTGAGCACCTCGGTTTTACCGAAGCTCTTGCGTGCGTGCGAAAGGGAAACAAGGGGGTTAGTCATGATAGTAGTTCATCCTTTTCTCGACGCGGTTGAGCACCATGACCACCACGAAGTTGAACACCCAGTAGATCAGACCGGCGATAACGTAGGGCATCATGCTGGTTTGCGCAGCGGCGATGGCCTTGGCCTGCGTGAACATCTCCATGATGCCGAGCACGAACGCCAACGACGTGTCTTTAACCAGCGTGATGACCTCGTTGCCCATGGCGGGAAGGATGCGCTTGAACACCTGCGGCAGGATGATCTTCATGAAGGTCTGCGTGCGCGTGTAACCAAGCACCTCGGCGGCCTCGTACTGGCCGCGCGGGATGGACTGGATGCCGCTGCGGTAGATCTCGCCGAAGTAGGCAGCATAGTTCAGGATGAAACCGATGCAGCAGGCGAAGTACTTCCAATTCGGGCCCATGGAGGCGCCGAACAGATAGAACGGACCGAACATCCACATCATCAGCTGCAGCATAAGCGGCGTGCCGCGCATGACCGATATATAGAACTGCACCAAAAGCGACAGCGGCTTGAACTTGCTCATGCGACCAAGCGCCACCAGCACGCCGAGGGGCAACGCACCCACAAGCGTGACCACGAAGATGATGGCGGTGAACTGCAGGCCGGAGAGCAGCAGCCCCATCATGGTTCCGAATTCCATTGGTCTCCTTCCAAGAGAAACGCTCTTGTCTTAACACGCCGAATGCCAACCTTCGCAGGTTGGCGGGAAAAAGCAGCCGGAAGGCCGGGGAAGCTTCCCCCGCCCGCCATGCACGTGAACGCGGTTTCAAAACGCGTCGCATCGTGCATAGGGGGCAAGGGTTCGCATCTCCGGCCCTAATAGGATACGCTATCAAGCTGCTTGCCGGGGGCAAGCGGGGGCATTACTTGCCGAGCACCCAGTTGTCGTAGCTGATGCCGTAGCTGGCGTACTTCTCGCACAGCTGCTTGACGGTGCCGTCAGCGTCGAGCTGCTTCAGAGTCTCGGTGACCTTCTGAGCCAGCTCGGTGTCGCCCTTCTTGAAGCCCACGGCGTAGTGCTCAGTGGACAGCGGGGTGGACAGCTGCACGTACTTGTCGGGGTTCGCGGCGATCTGGTACTGCGCAATGGACAAGTCGCAGGCGACGGCATCGATCATGCCGGAATCAAGCTGCATGAAGGCGTTGTTGTAGTCGCCGATGGTCTGAGCGGCACCGCCCTTGAAGGTGGCGGCCACTTCAGCCTGGTCGCCCTCGAGCACGTCAAGCGCAGCGGAGTCGACCTGGGTCATGACGGTCTTGCCGGACAGGCCTGCGAAATCGGAGATGTCGCTACCGGCCTTCACGACGATGACCTGCTCATTGAGCATGTAGGGATCGGAGAAGGTGTAGCCACCCTCGCGACCCTCCATGGTGAAGCCGTTCCAGATGCAGTTGATGTTGCCCTGGGCCAGCAGCGCGTCCTTGGCATCCCAATCGATGGCGGACAGCTTCAGCTCCCAGCCGTTCTTGTCGCACACGGCCTGAGCCAGATCCAGGTCGAAACCGGTGTACTTGCCGTCGTCGCCGACGAAGCCGTACGGCGGATAGCTTTGGTCGAAGCCGACCGTCAGGGTTTCCTTGCCGTCAGCGGAGTCGCCGCCGGTCTTGTCGCCAGACCCCGAGCAACCCGCCAGCAGGGCGCCGGACAGGGCCAACGTGGCAACGCATGCCACCAGGCCGAGGAGCTTCTTCTTCATGTTCCCTTCCCTTCCGCGCATGCCCGCGGGCATGGCTGCTTGGTTCCTTAGCAATCACTTTATCACAGTAGAGTGCTGAAGTGAAGTATACCAGACGTGCGGGAACGTGCAACCGCTGGCGCGAAAACGGCCGCGAACGGCACAAGATGCGCTAACGGACCTTCCACGCGATAGCCGCGAGCACGCACAGCGACAGCACCGCCGAGAAGCCGAACGCCAAGTGGTACGGCAGCGCCGTGAGCGCGTCAGGCGCGGCCTGCAGCCCGCCGGCAAGGCCGCCGCGGGCGGCTATCCCCTGCCCCGCCGAGATAGCCAGCACCATGGCCGACGTGCCGAAGCCGGCACAGGCCTGGCGCACCGCGATGGACAGCGAGCTGCCGTGCGGCACGAGCGGCCGCGGCAGGTCGGCCAGGCTCCACTGGGTAAGCGGCCCGATGAGCAGCGACACGCCGCATGCGCGTACGCCTTGGAACACGACCGCCCGCCACAGCGGCGAGGCGGCATCGAGAAAGCACATGGGAACGGCGCCGGCGGAGAGCATAAGCCCGCCAACCAGACACACCCTTCGCGCGCCTATGCGGTCGGTCAGCACGCCGCCGAGCGGGTTGAGCACCAACGCGGCGACGGTGCCCGGCAGCAACACCATACCCGCCTGAAGCGCCGTGCCGCCGCACAGGCCTTCCACATACAACGGCACCACCAGCGTGACGCCCATGAAGGAGGCGAACAGCAGGTTCTGCGCCGCGAAACCGGCGTTGAAGCGGGCCGAGCGGAATACGCCCAGATCGATGAGCGGGCTTTCCAAGCGCTTTTGGCGCACGATGAACGCCACGCACAGAGCCGCGCCCGCGACAAGCGGGACCCATACATAGGGGCTGCTTAGGGCGAAGGACGATGCGTTGCTGAAGCCCAGCAGCACGCCTCCCAGGCCCAGGGTGGACAAGGAAAGCGAGACCGCGTCCAGGCGAGCAGCAGCATCATGCGGCTTCGAGGGCTTCACCAGCACCAGGGCGCACAGCGTCAACACGCAGGTCAGAGCCGCCAGAAGAACGAAGAAGCTGCGCCAGCCCCATGCCGACGCCATAGCGCCGCCCACGGTGGGCCCGATATTGGGCGCGAAGCCCATAGCCACCCCCGCGATGCCCATGGCCGTGGCCTGACGGCCCGGAGGGAAGCTGACCATGGCGATGGTGGTCATGAACGGCAAAAGGATACCGGTGGAAACCGCCTGCAGGATGCGTCCGGCCAACAGCACCCAGAAGCCGGGCGCAGCCAGGCATATGAGCGAACCCGCAAGGGAAAGCCCCAGACCGAGAAGCATATGCTGCCTTGCGCTGAAGCGTTTGGAAATCCACGTGACAGCGGGCACGGCAACCCCGAGCATGAGCATGTAGCCGGTGCTCAACCACTGGCCAAGCTCCACGGTAACGCCCATATCCGCCACAATACCCATCATCATGGCGTTCACGGCGGTTTGCGACAGGTTACCGCACGCCGCGGTGAGGACCACGAGCGCGAACAACGAATACGCAGCGCGTTTGTCAGTTGCAGGCAAAGGGCCCTCCTTTCGCGCGCCGCTCGAGCACGGCTAACAGGCACGCAGAGAAGCTAGCGACAGGGGACGATGGCGCGTTCAGGTTGGGTGCCTTGCGTCCACGAAAGGCACCCAACCTGAACGCGCCATCGTCCCCTGTTCACACCCCACCGCGCCCCCTGTTTGCCCCGCAGTGCTAGTTGAAGCGCTGCTGGGTTTTCTCCAGGCCATCCGTGACCAGGCCCAGGGCCGCTTGGCTTGCCAAGTGCGTTGCCTGGGTGAAATCGTCGGCCTGCTCCTTCTTCGGGCGGCCGAGCACCCAATCGACCACCGGCATGCGTCCCGGCGGGCGGCCGATGCCGCAGCGCACGCGGAACCAGTCGCGCGTGCCCAGCTTGTCGCAGATGCTGCGCAGCCCATTATGGCCGGCGTGGCCGCCGCCGAACTTCACGCGGATGGTGCCCGGGTCGATGTCCAGCTCGTCATGGATGACGATCAGGTGGTCTGCCTTCACGCCATACGCGTTCATCAGCTGCTTCACCGGCCCGCCCGACGTGTTCATATAGCTTTGCGGCTTTGCCAGCACCACATCGTGGTCGCGCCATACGCCCTTGGCCGTGAGCGCGCCGCACTCGGTCTTCCAATAGCGCGCGCCCACCTCTTCGGCCACCAGATCAAGCGAATCGAAGCCGGCGTTGTGGCGCGTGTGCTCGTATTCCTCGCCTGGATTTCCCAGGCCGACAATCAAAAACATGCTTTTCCTTCTTGTATGCGCATTCCTGGACTGCGCCCGAAGCCTTTATCTAGTGAAAGCTCGCCGGGGCCGACGGGGTTCGAACGCCATCGCGACGTCTCCAAGCCCGGCGCGTCTTACCCCAACGACAAGCGAAGCCCGCCCGAGCCCCTTGCGAAGCCAGGCGGGCTTTCCCCGTTTTGGGATACGCCACCCATGCAGCCGGACCCCATCGCGAACCACCGCGTCAACGCGAGGCCCAAAGGAGCCCCGCGCGCAAACGAGCGCGAGGACGACGTGACGCGAGGACTTGCGACGATAAGCAAGCTCGCCGGCAGTCCGAGCGGCGAAACGATTATTCGAACAGGCTTGCGACGGAGCCGTTGTTGTACACGTTCTTGATAGTCTGCGCGAACAGCGGGGCCAGCGTGACAACCTTGATCTTGCCGGTCTGGCGCTCGAGCGGCACGGGCACGGCGTTGGTGACCACGACCTCCTCGATGCAGGAGTTCTCAAGTCGCTCGTAGGCAGGGCCGCTGAACAGGCCGTGCGTTGCGCAGGCGTAAATCTTCTTCGCGCCCTTTGCCTTGAGCGTGGTGGCTGCGGCCACCAGGCTGCCGGCGGTATCGATCATGTCGTCGTTGAGGATGCAGATCTTGTCCTTCACGTCGCCGATCAGGGCCGTGATCTCGGCCTGGTTGTGCTTCGGGCGGTCCTTGTGCATGATGGCGATGTCGCAATCAAGCAGCGTGGAGAACTTCTTGGCGGCCTTTGCGCGTCCCACGTCGGGAGACACCACGCACAGCTCCTCGGACTTGAAGCCCTTCTGCTCGAAGTAGTCCACGAAGATGGGCATGGCCGTCATGTGGTTGACCGGCTTGTCGAAGAAGCCCTGGATGGCGTCCTGGTGCAGGTCGATGGCGATGATGTTGTCGGCGCCGGCGGCGGTGAGCAGGTCGGCTACCAGCTTAGCGGTGATGGGCTCGCGCGGAGCGGCCTTGCGGTCCTGGCGCGCGTAACCGTAATGCGTGATGACGGCGCTGACGCTGTGCGCGCTGGCGCGCTTAGCGGCGTCGATCATGATGAGCAGCTCCATGAGGTTGTCGTTGACGTCGAAGCCGTTGGGGCTCGAGCACACGGACTGCACGATGAACACATCGGCGCCGCGAACGCTTTCCTGGTAGCGAGCGTAAATTTCGCCGTTGGCGAACTTCTCCAGCTTCACATTGCCCAGGGAGATGCCCAGCTCCTGTGCGATCTCGTCGGCCAGCTTCAGGTTCGAGGAACCCGAAAACACTGCCATCCTCTTACGCTTTTCCATTTCCGCAGTCATGCGCGTGCTCCTTCGCATCGCTTCGCAGTTGTTCATACGGAAGTCATTCTACCTGGCGGAAAAGGAAAAGACCAGCTGGCACGCGAACCCTCTATGAGGACTTCACGGCCAGCCGGCCCTGCGGATTGCGAAAGGCTTATGGCAAACGCGGTTTACTTGCCTTCGGCGGCCTGGCGGGCGCGTTTCTTGGCGGCCCAGCCGGGGATCTCCTTCTGCTCGGGACGCGTGAGCGCGAGCGCGTCGGGCGCCACCTCCTTGGTGATGCACGATGCCGCGCCGATGATGGCGCCGTCGCCGATGGTCACGGGGGCCACCATCATGGTGTCGCTGCCTACGAAAACGTTGTCGCCGATGGTGGTGGGCCATTTCTTCTTGCCGTCATAGTTGCAGGTGATGGAACCGGCGCCGATGTTGACGCCCTCGCCCATGGTGGTGTCGCCGATGTAGCTGAGGTGCGGGACCTTGCTGCCGCGGCCGATGGTGGACTTCTTGATCTCCACGTGCGTGCCGGCCTTCGCGCCCTCGCACAGGTGCGTGCCCGGGCGCAGGTAGGCGCGCGGGCCGGCGGTTGCGGCGTCGTCGAGCTGAGCCTCGATGGCCACCGTCTCCTCGATGACGCAGCCGCGGCCGACCTTCGTGTCGGTCAGGCGCGTGTTCGGGCCGATGACGCTATCCTCGCCGATCCCGGTGGCGCCCATGAGCATGACCTGGGGAAGCAGCTCGACATCCTGGGCGATCTTCACGTCCGGGCCGATCCACACCTGGTCGGGGTCGACCATGGTGACGCCGGCGGCCATATGCTCGTGATTGATACGGCGCTGCATGACCTTGGTGACCTGGGCCAGCTGGATGCGGGAGTTGACGCCCAGACACTCGGCGGCGTCGTCGGTGGCGAGCGCCAGCACGGGACGGCCGGCGTTGCGGCAGATCTCGAGCACGTCGGTGAGGTAGAACTCGCCCTGGGCGTTGTTATTGCTGACCTGGGCCAACGCGTCGAACAAGGCGCGGGCGTCGAAGCAGTAGAAGCCGGAGTTGCACTCGTTGACCGCCGCCTCCTCGGGCGTGGCGTCCTTCTGCTCGACGATGCGCTCGACCTGCCCGTCGGCATCGCGGATGATGCGGCCGTAGCCGGTGGGGTCATCCAGCTTCATGGTGAGCACCACCACGGCGGCGTTGTTCTCGTCGCGCACCTGTGCCAGGCGGGCGATGGTCTCGGGCTTGATGAGCGGGCAGTCGCCGGTGAGCACCGACAGGGAACCGTCGAAGCCGGCGAATGCGTCGGCGCAGGCGAGCACCGCGCCCGCCGTGCCGTTCTGCACTTCCTGCACCACTACCTGCGTGTCGCCCTCGACCAGCGGGATGACCTGCTCACGGGCATGGCCGACCACCGTTGCCACCTGGGTGACGCCGGCGGCGTGGGCGGCATCGACCACCCAGCGCACGAGCGGCTTGCCCAAAACCTCGTGTGCCACCTTGGGCCTTTTGGACTTCATGCGAGTACCCGCGCCCGCAGCCAAAACGATAGCGGCAGCTTCCATGCGATCCTCCTTGGTCGAAAACGCGGGCGCCGCGAAACGCAGCGCCCGCAAGCGCGAACGCCGGCTTTGCCGGCGGGGCGCCATAGGCCGATGCGCGAATGAGCGCATCGACGTTGCAAGCGATTGAACTGCCGAAAAGTATACCGCAATGATTCCGATGCGCGCCGCACCTGCGCAGCTTGCGCACACTGCGGCGGCGGCCCCGTCGCAAACGGCGGCGTTCAAGGAGCGAACGCAGCTCCTACGCTACGCCGCGCGGGTCGAGCTCCTCGTCCTCCTCCAGGTCGTGCAGCATCTCGCGGCCCTCGAGCGCAGCCTCGCGTGCCGCGGTGGGCAGCGCCTCAAGCTCCTCGTCGGCGCTCTCGGCGGCCGGATCGACGAACGCCACGCCCTGTTTCTGGGCGCCGCGCGCCTGCACCAGCAGGAAGGTGAAGCCCAGCACGCCCGCAGCAAGCGATGCCAGCAGGATTCCCAGCTTCGCCGTTGCCACCAACACCGCATCGGCGAAGGCCAGGTTCGCCACGAAAATGGCCATGGTGAAGCCGACGCCGCCCAGGATGGACGCGCCCAGCATGTGCTGCCAGTTGACGTTCTCGGGCAGGCTGGCCAGCTTGAGCTTCACCACTAGGAAGCTCATAAGCATGATGCCGAGCGGCTTGCCCACCAGAAGGCCGAAAAAGATGCCGAAGAACACCGGAGAGGCGAACAGCGACCCCACGTCCATGCCGGCGAAGCTGACGTCGGCATTGGTCAGGGCGAACAGCGGCAAGATGCCGAAATACACCCACGGATACAGCTTGTGCTCCAGGCGCGTGGCCGGCGGCACCACCTGACGGGCCACGTGCGACAGATGCCGGACGGTTTCCATATACCGGCCCTGCGCCAGAACAGGCTCCTCAGGGTCGAAGGCGCGATTCGCTTCTCGGACCTTGGAGTCGGACCAGGTGGCGAAGGTGCGCAGGTTCACGCGCGAACCGGACGGGATGGCGAACGCCAGCAGCACGCCGGCGATGGTGGAGTGCACGCCGGACATATATACGCAGTACCACAGCAAGGCGCCCACCAGCATATACGGAAGCAGCGAGTACACATGCCCCCTGTTCATAGCAACCAGCACGGCGAGCACCACGCCCGCGGCCAACAGCCAAGCCGGCGACGGGCTTTGACCGTAGAAGATGGCGATGACCAGGATGGCTATGATGTCGTCGGCGACGGCGAGCGTGGAGAGGAACACGCGCACGCCGGCCGGCACGCGGTTGCCCAGAAGCGCCAGAATGCCTAACGCGAACGCGATGTCGGTTGCCGTAGGCACGCCCCAGCCGCCCACGGTTTGCGGGTCGGCGGCGTTGAACACCAGGTAGATGGCGATAGGCGCCAAAACGCCGCCGACGGCCGCCATGATGGGCAGCAGCGCCTGGCGGATGTTGGTCAGCTCGCCCACCGTGAGCTCGTATTTCACTTCCAAGCCCACCAAAAGGAAGAACACGGCCATGAACACGTCGTTGATCACGTGCGCAAGCGACATCTCGACGACGGATTCGCCGAAGAAGACGCCCACGTGCGAATGCCAGAACTCCAGGAACGGCTCGTGCGCGGCGGTGTTTGCCACGATGAGCGCCACTACGGCGGCAAGCAGCATGGCACCGGCGGCCTTCGTGGACGAATGCGTCAGCTGGATGAGCTTCTGGTAGCGATGCTGGTGGCCCTGCACCTCTTTGATATAGATACGGCTGTCGGTCATATCCTACCTAACTTGCGGGAAGCGCCTATGCAGCCCGCGAAACGAAGCTTGTTCTTTCATGAGGCCCGTTCCATGGCGAAACGAGCCGGTGGGGATCAGGAACGCCCCTCTGTCGCCTTTCGCGATAGGCGCCTTGCGGGCCGTCCTCGCGGATTCGGCACAGTCTATCACGGCGGCGTTGCGACACGCCCGGGAACGTGGCGTTGACGTTTTCAAATCGTTTACGAACGAACCCGAAAATACCGGGAATTCGCCGGTTAAATCAACATAAAGTGCGCTATGCTGTACCCACAGATTCGACGGAAGGGGATAACCTGCCACCTATGATGTAAGCGCTTTTTATGGCTCTGAGCAGGAAAAACACCGTCGGTCTTTTTTGTCCGCCGCGAAGAAGAGGTGATTGACATGAGCATTACCGTCACCGGACGCAAAATGCCTGTAACCGATGCGCTGCGCGAGTACGCCGAAGACAAAATCGGCAATTCCATGAAGGTCATGGACATCAATCCGCTGGATGCCGAAGTCGTGCTGCATGTGGAGAAGAACCCCGCCAACGCCACCCCCGCTATCTGCGAGGTCACGCTGCGCACCAAGGGCCACATCGTACGCGTGGAGGAGTCCGAAGAGGACATGTACGCTGCCATCGACGTTGCGGCAGCCAAGGTTCTTCGCCAGCTTCGCAAGTTCAAGACCCGCGTGCTCGACCGCAAGCCGCGCGAGGCCGCAGTTGCCCCTGTCGGCGAGTTCGATCCCGAGAGCCTGATGGCGGAGTTCACCGCCGATGAGGAAGTCGTCCGCGTGAAGGAGATCGAGTTCGCGCCGCTGACCGAGGAAGAGGCCCTGGTGCAGATCGACCTGCTGGGTCACGACTTCTTCGCTTACACCGACCGCGACACGAACCTGGTCAACGTGCTGTATCGTCGCGACGACGGCGGTTACGGCCTGCTGAAGCAGACGGAGTAGCGCGAACGCATCGCATCTGGCGAATCGCCAGTGCGGGACATACGCATTTTGCAAGGGGCGGCCTTCGGGTCGCCCCTTTTCGTGCGCGGTGCGCGGTTGCCCGCGCATAGGGCGCGGGCAAATTCGATTTCTCGCACATGGGCGCAAAGGTCGCATCGGGGCCTTCGCACCCATAAGAGGCGAAGGCGACTCGCACGCTCCGTTGCCCGCTTCCCCGTTATCAGCTTGAAGGCAACAAGCAGCGGGGAAAAGCGAGGACCGGCCCCGGAATTGAACCGCACCCCAAATCTTGGACAAAGAAAAGAAAGTCTGAGATTT
>NZ_QUCY01000010.1:27614-86927 GCF_003474385.1 Eggerthella sp. AM16-19 | reverse complement strand
ATCGCCGACGCGGCTTACACCGCACCCCCAGAAACGTTACGCCGTGTTTGAAAATTTTTTTCAGCAGGGTTTCAGGTGGGGATGGGTGCTTGATTCGCAAGCTTCTCCGAACGACCTGTACTTGTTACCGAATCCAGTTGTATACGTAGTACATCAAAGGTTGAGAAACAAAAAAGGTCCGGCATATGCCGGACCTAGAAAATTTGGTGGAGCCTAGGGGGATCGAACCCCTGACCTCATGGCTGCCAGCCATGCGCTCTCCCAGCTGAGCTAAGGCCCCGAATCAGGTGCGTTGACTATTATACGGAAACCGTTTCAGCGCGCAACCCCTAATTTTGAAAATTTTTTTCGGCAGCGATTCTGGATGGGCTGAGCGTTTGGTTTGCAAGTTCAGCAGTGCAGCTAAGGTCGTCGAATCCCTTCTGGCAGCTATCGGTAGCAGGTTGCGGTCATGCGGGCGACCTTTCGGCCCGTGTTGTCGGACATGTCCACCGTGTAAAACCCGAGCTTCCTACCCGACTTGTCGACGGTGCATTCGGCGATGAGCTTGTCTCCCTTGGCGGCGCTCAGGAACTCGATGGTGTTGCTCACCGATACCGTGGGCTGCTCGTTTACGTTGCAGGCGATGGCCAGGCAGAAGTCGGCAAGGGTGAAAATAGCGCCGCCCATGACGCCGCCTTGGGCGTTGTAGTGGATCGGCTCGAGCGGCATCTCGCAAACGGCATGGCCGCATGCGGCTTCGACGATGGTGCAGCCTGCGGCCTCTGTGGCGAACTTGTCATTGGCGAAGAACTTACGAACCTGATCGATGGTGGGGTTTTCGGGGAGCATGGGCGTCCTTTCGATAGCGGTAGGTGAAAAGCAGCGCCCTCCGATACTTGTCGAAGGGCGCGTGACGTCTTGCGGCGGTTATTCGGTTGGCGTTGCGATGGTGCCGAACAGCTCCAGCCATTCGCCGTCTTCCGCGGTGACGGTCTGCGTGCTTCCGCGTAGCAGGGGCTTGGAATCGATGATGGAGTCATCATCGAAATCCAGGTCCTTCATGACGTAGGCGGCATAGTCCTGCGAGGCGTTGTGCGGCGCGTCCGGGCTGACGGTGATGGTATAGGTTCCGGCGGGAATGTCCTGGCCGACGCGGTACAGGCCGCTGGCGTAGGGTGTCTGCGGCTGGAAATCGGCTTGGTCGGCGGGAATCATCAGCATGCTTTTTGCGCTGGGCATGAAGGCGATCACCTGGCCGTTTTCGAGGTCGGCAAAGTAATTGCCCGTGTAGGTGACCGCGGCGCTCATGCTGTAGGTGCCAGACCCTTCGGGGCTGAACAGATAGAATTCAGCTTCGGTGGATGGGTTTCCCTGGAGGAAGTACAGCCCCTCGTCGATATCGCGGCCTACCACGTATACGCCTGCGGTCGCTTTGCCCTCGTCGTCGATATCACAGGGCAGGTCGCCCGCCGCTTCCTTGATGTCGGAGAGCGTGAACCCGCCGTAGTAATCGCTATCGGGCAGCTCGTCGGGATCGTAGCCGTACGGCAGGTCGTCGAAATCGTAGGAATGGACGCCGTCGGCGCGGCTGTGAAGCGAATCGGCCACCATGCCTACCGTGGCGAAGCCGACGCATCCGCCAAGCCCCATAAGAAACGCCAGCGCGCAGCCCAAAAGAATCCAAGGCCACTTCTTCGCAGGTTTCGGCTCGGCGGCATAGGGGTTTGCAGGCGGCTGCGCTGAGCCGTAGGAAGGTTGCGCATAGGGTGCCTGCGGGGGAACGGCGTATCCGGAAGGCTGCTGAGCGGCTTGCGGGCCGGCTGCGGTGCCGGCCTGGCACGGCGCCTGTGCGGCGCTCATCGTCGTTTCGGCGCGTTCGACCTGGGGTGCTGTTGGCTCAGCGGTTTCGTTGGGGCTGGAATCGGCGCAGTTGCCTGCTTCCGACGCTGGGCTGGCGTTGCCGGGCGTCTGCGCAGCGCTTGCGGTTGCGTCAAGCTGCGGGTTTTGCGTACCCGCTTGTTGAGCAGATTCGTAGGGATTGAAATCGGGGTTGTTGCGAGGCTGGTTCATGGAAGCGCTCCTAACGGTTTGTTCCCGGCTATCTTAGCACGCGGCCTCGGAGATGGGCTTGGTTGTTAACGTGATGGCATTGCGGGGGCATGCCGACTCGCACAGGCCGCAGCCTATGCAGTAGCGCCAGTCGAGGGTAAGCGTGCCGTCTTGGGCGTCGGGCGCAAGCGCACCGGTGGGGCAGGCGCGGGTGCAGCGCAGGCAGCCCTCGCAGGCATCGGCATCGATTTCAGGTAGGGAAAGCTCCACCCGCGCCGCCATGTCGGGCTGGGTGTCGAGCGCTTGCAGCAGCAGGTTGCGCGACGAACCCATGACGCGTTTTACGCGCCCGTGCGGCGCGAACCTGTTGAATTGCGTGCCGTTTCCCAGGTCGAGCCGCTGATGGGCGGCGAACCGCTCGTTTTGCTCGCGCAGCGTTTGCAGGTGGGCGTCGGTGCGTTCGCGCGTGGTGCCCGATGCCGCGTCCTTGAGCTGCGAGAGCATATCGGTGAACAGGCTGCGGCGGTCTCCGTCGGCGCCGGCGTTGGCCAGGCCGGCGAACAACCCTTCGTCAGCCGCCTGGGGCAGCGACGGCGCGAACCCCACATTGCGCTGCGTCCATTCCTCGGCATGCGCGATGCGCTCGGCGTAGAGGGCTTGCGCAGGCCCGCCCGCCTTCGTGCAGGTTTCGCAGCGTTCCATGTCGATGGCCACCTGCACATCGGCCCCTTCGGCCAACAGCGCCGCCCACAGCTCGGCTGACAACATGGCCAAGCAGGGGAGCTCTACCACGTTGCTTGCAGGGTCGTCTTCGTCCGAGACGTTCTCGGCGCAGGTGATGATAGCGGGCCTGGCGCCCATGGCGGCCCGCCGTGCGTCGGCATGGGCCTGCGTGAGCGTATAACTTGTGGAGGCGAACGCATCGCAGGTTCCCTGGCAGATGCCGCACAGCGAGCAAGCAGCATCGTCTATGACGGGCGGCTTTCCCTCGGGGAACGACAGGGCGTCTTTCGGGCAGGCTTCGCCGCAGCGCGTGCAATCGGCGCCTCGGGTGCGTATGCACAGATCCCGCAGCACGAGGATGCGCTGCGGGATCTGAAACGGCTGTTGTTCGTTGGTTTCGGTCAACAGGTGCCTTCCGTGCTCGGGTTATGCGCCGAAGACCTGCTCGGTGACCTGGTCGATGCGGGCGAGCACATCTTCGCGCGGCATGAGCTCGATGGACTCGAACAGCGGCGGGGAGACCATGTTGCCGCACACGGCCACGCGCAGCGGCTGCAACACGAACTTCAGCTTCATGTCCATGCTGTCGCCCAGCTCGCGGCAGGCGGCCTCAAGGCCGGCTGCTTCCCAGGCGCGGGACTCGTCGGCCAGGATGGCGCGGCAGTTGGCCAGGGCCTCGTCGGCGCGGGCGCCTTCCTTGAGCAGCACCTTCTTTACCGACTTCTCGTCCAGCTCGGCGACGTTGGCGCCCCAGAACATGTAGGCGAGCTTCGCAGGCACCTCGTCGAGGCGCTGCAAGCGCTCGGAAATCAGCGGATAGAGTTTGGCGTACCATTCCGGGCGCGCATCGATGTCGGCCTCGGATGCGCCGGCCTGCACGAGCCACGGGCGGCTTGCGGCAACCCACTCGTCGGCGCCCATGCGCTGGATGTACTGGCCGTTCATCCACTCGAGTTTGGTCTGGTCGAAGATGGCGTCCTTCTTTGTGATGCGGTCCAGGCTGAACTTCGAGCACAGGGTCTCGCGGTCGATGATGGTGGTCTCGCCGTCAAGGCTCCAGCCGAGCAGCGCCAGGAAGTTCACCATGGTATCGGGCAGGAAGCCGTTGTCGCGGAACTCCTCGACGCTGGCGGCGCCGTGACGCTTGGAGAGCTTGTGGCCGTCGGAGCCCAAGATCATGGACAGGTGCGCGAAGGTGGGCACGTCGTAGCCGAGGGTCTCGTAGATGAGGATCTGGCGCGGGGTGTTGGACAGGTGGTCGTCGCCGCGGATGACGTGCGTGATGCCCATGTTGGCGTCGTCGCAGACCACGGCGAAGTTGTAGGTGGGCGTGCCGTCGGTGCGCACGACGATCATGTCGTCCATGACGTCGGCGGGGAAGGACATGTGGCCGTAGACGGCGTCGTCGAACTCGATGGGGCCGTGCTCGAGCGGCACCTTCAGGCGCCACACGTGCGGCTCGCCGGCCTCGATGCGGCGGGCAGCCTCGGCAGGGTCGATGTCTCGGCACGTGCGGTCGTAGCCGGCATAGCCGCCCTCTTCCGCCTCGGCTTTCGCGCGCTTGGCGTCAAGCTCGTCTTTCGTGCAGAAGCACGGGTAGACCATGCCGCGCTCCTTCAGGCGCTCAAGGGCGTCAGCGTAGGTGTCGAAGCGCTGGGTCTGGAAGTAGGGGCCGCACTCGCCGCCAACCTCCGGGCCCTCGTCCCAGTCAAGGCCGAGCCACTTCATGGCGTTCAGGATGACCTGCGTGTTCTCCTCGGTGGAACGGGTGGGGTCGGTGTCCTCGATGCGCAGGATGAAGGTGCCGCCTGTGGCGCGGGCGAACGCCCAGTTGTAGATGGCCGTGCGGGCGCCGCCGACGTGCAGCTTGCCCGTGGGGGAAGGCGCGAAACGGACGCGCACCGGTTTGCTCTCAGTCATGGTTCGTTAGTTCCTTACGTGTTTGAATCATCGGTTGTTCCAGTATAGGCGGCTTGAGCGCAGCTGCAAGGTAGGCGTATGCGTTCACCACCCAAAATGCGACATACGGCTAAACGATGTGATTGAACTTGCTAATGCTTGACGCTCGTCGATTTAGCGGTTGCCCGAGTCTCATGAATGAGGGATGCTTATTTCGTTTGGGGCAGTAGAAGTGCATTTTTCTTCACTGGAGGTCATGCATGTTCTTTTCTCGGTCGGTTAAGAGGAAGTCTTATTCTGGCTATTTTAAAAACGAAACCAAAGGGAAACGTGCAGCTCGATAGCCCCGATTCGTACTGCGCTATGAATAAATATTTCTATGAGCTATACGAGCACAAAGTGATTGACGAATTGACATTTAGGGAATTCGCTTGATTATGTCCCCGGGCTCGCACTCAAGTACTTCGCAAAGAGAATTTAGGGTATCAAGACGAATTGCTTTAATGTTTGTGTTCTTCAATCGACTAACGTGAACTTCTGTTAAGCCAAGAATGGCCGCTAGCTTTTTATTGTTGAGCCCCTTGAGCCGCATTGCGCTATCGATGTCAACTATAATTTTGCTCATATTAAATTGTTTCGTCTGATAGCTGCTGCAAATCGGCTCCATAAGAAAACACGGCTGAAACGGCGTAGCAGAATGCAGCCATGACTGTGGTTTTCAAGTCAATGTGTAAGGAGCTGGTGGCAGGGTCTTGCACGTATCCGATTTCTGCGAAAGATCCAACTTGAAAAATATGTTCGCTTACTGCAGGAATTAATTGCATGACAATTTCGACTAGGCAGCTTGCAAGTAAGAGCGATGCAATGATTGCAAGAAATTATATATTTGTATTTAAAAAATTATATATTGCTTTTTCTTTTGCATAACCTTTTTTCTTATTAGTACTAAATTTTGTTTTAAAAATGTATTCATTATTAACTAAATATGCCACACTATCATAACCACTACCGATTATTTCAATACTATCTACTTTGAAATTATCAAAGTAATGCTCAATTAAATATTTCATTGCCTTAACATTTGTGGCATTATCATCATATCTATATTCCATTAAATAACAATCTTCTTTTTTGCCCTCGTGTAATTCATGTTCTGGCAAATCTTCAATAATTCTAAAACCAGATTTTTGGTATGCCCTTATTGCTCTTGGATTATTTTTATGAGGGTCTAAAATAACTGCATTAGCATTTCTTTCTTTTTTCAAAAATTCAAAAATCAATTTAATATATCTTGTACCAATTCCTTTACTCCAATAATTTGGCTCTCCTATAAATTGATCCATACCATAGACTATCTCATCAGTTTTTGGATAATGATAATCAGTATATAACTCATCATACATTTTATATATTTGTCCATATCCAATAGGAACATTGTTATATTCAATAATTACTCTAAAAACTTCATCTTCCCAAGGCTCTGTATAATGTTTTTTTAATGATTCTAATGTATATTTTTTATCTCTACCACCATAAAATTCTAATACTCTTTCATCAGTTAACCATTTTAACATCAAAGGAAAATCATCATCTATTAAAGTTCTTATACATATTTCATTTTCAACTATATTCATTTATTTATCACCTTTTTCATAATCATATACATATACTATTTCATCTTTATAATCATTTTTACCACCTAATTTTTCATATACATGGCAAGCTCTAGGATTACCTTTATCAGTTATTAAAAACATTTCAGAACAACCAATCTCTTTAGAATATTCCTTAATAAAAGATAATAATTTTGAACCATAACCTTTGTCTTGATAGTTAGGTAACATTCCTATTGAGTGTAAATAAAACATTGTTTTTCCATCAGGTCTTAAAAGTGTATAGCAATATGCAAATCCTATAATTTTATTATTTTCTTTAGCTATAAACCCAAATGAACTGGTATCATTAAGAAATCCTTTTAAATTATCAATATCAAAAACCATATTATCATCAATTAAAACTTCTTCCATTTTCAGCCTGTATCATAGCTAAACAAATCGAGTTGTGTGTCCGTTTTTGGGCGTTCTGCTAGCTTGTTTAAAGTCTCTTGAATGAATGTATGTTCTAAGTCAAAAAACTCTGACAGCGCCTTTATATAGCTTTCTTTTTCTTCTTTTTTTACTTTAATGATCGATAGCAACAATGATTTAACACTAGCAAGTTGAATGCCACCATTTCTTCCTGGTTTAATCTTAAAGAAAATTTCCTGATTCGCCTTCAGTACCTTCAGCAATTTATCTAATGTCCGCTCAGGAATGCCTAGCGCTTCTCTAATCTCTTTTTTAGTCGTCACCAAATAAGGCTTGTATACATCACTTTTTTCGCTAATATAAGCCATTAAATCTTCTTTCCATTCTGACAAATGAACACGTTGACGTTCACTTCTTTTTTTCTTGAATTTAAACCACCCTTGACGGACAAATAAATCTTTACTGGTTAAATCACTTGATACCCAAGCTTTGCAAAGAATGGTAATGTATTCCCTATTAGCCCCTTGATAGTTTTCTGAATAGGCACTTCTAACAAGTTTAATCACTTCTTTTTCTTCTAAGGGTTGATCTAATCGATTATTAAACTCAAACATATTATATTCGCACGTTTCGATTGAATAGCCTGAACTAAAGTAGGCTAAAGAGAGGGTAAACATGACGTTATTACGCCCTATTAAACCCTTTTCTCCTGAAAATTTCGTTTCGTGCAATAAGAGATTAAACCAGGGTTCATCTACTTGTTTTTTGCCTTCTGTACCGCTTAAAACCGTTAGACTTGAACGAGTAAAGCCCTTATTATCTGTTTGTTTGAAAGACCAATCTTGCCATTCTTTGAAAGAATAACGGTAATTGGGATCAAAAAATTCTACATTGTCCGTTCTTGGTATACGAGCAATCCCAAAATGATTGCACGTTAGATCAACTGGCAAAGACTTTCCAAAATATTCTCGGATATTTTGCGAGATTATTTTGGCTGCTTTGACAGATTTAAATTCTGATTTTGAAGTCACATAAACTGGCGTTTCTAAAACAAAATATGCTTGATAACCTTTATCAGATTTGATAATTAACGTAGGCATAAAACCTAAATCAATAGCTGTTGTTAAAATATCGCTTGCTGAAATAGTTTCTTTTGCCGTGTGAATATCAAAATCAATAAAGAAGGTATTGATTTGTCTTAAATTGTTTTCAGAATGTCCTTTCGTGTATGAACGGTTTTCGTCTGCATACGTACCATAACGATAAACGTTTGGTGTCCAATGCGTAAATGTATCTTGATTTTCGTGAATCGCTTCTTCGGAAGTCAGAACAACGCCACGTCCGCCAATCATGCTTTTTTTTGAGCGATACGCAAAAATAGCCCCTTTGCTTTTACCTGGCTTGGTAGTGATTGAGCGAATTTTACTATTTTTAAATTTGTACTTTAACAAGCCGTCATGAAGCACAGTTTCTACAACAAAAGGGATATTCATTCAGCTGTTCTCCTTTCTTACGAAAATTAATTAGTTAGAAGCTACGATCAAAGTTGAATCACAACAAAAAAGGCAATCAACTAAGTTTTTCTTAATTGATTGCCTGGTATCTTCTTAAAGACTTGAAATTCCCTCAAAAACCCGATATAATGGGTTTACAGATATTTAAGTATCTGATTAATAAAGTAATTAAATACTTTACCAAATTTCGGGTCTCGACTTCTTTAATTGATTGGTGGTAATCAATTAAGGCTCGCAACTTATTTTCTTGGCGGAAAATAAGTTGGTCGTGGCTCTTTTTTTGTATTCTTTATTCAGTTCGTTGTTTCGTTATATCTAGTATACCGCTTTTAAAAAAATAAGCAACAATTTCGTTAAATATATTAACGACAATCATTGCTTCTCTTCTTCTATTTGCAACTCTACTTGTTCTAATTCATTAGGAATTAAGTCAATAACTAAGGTTGAGTTTGTCAATTCTGCAATTCGTTCCAATGTTTTTAATGTCGGATCTGATTTTCCTGATTCAATCAATGAATAATTTGATCTACTCATTTCTAATTCTTGGGAGAATTTTTCTTTTGATTTGGTACCTCTCATCTTTTTTAAGCTTTCTCTAAATGCTAGTTCCAAGTTTCTCCCTCCTGTTTATGTAAATATTTTGCACGTTTTCCATTTAATTATATCGTTACACCTTGTAAATCACAAGTGATTAATCACAAATCACTTGTGATTAGTGATTGTTATTGGTGTTGCCTAGAACGATTCTAAGCACATGTTTAATTTTAAAGTGGGCAATTATCTTTAAAATGTCCTACAATGATTCAATAAAAGCATGGCTGCTAGTGAAACTTGCGACCATGCTTTTAAAAATACTTAATGGGGTCCCGAGCGCTTTAGCTCCTTGGAAGCTGTCAGTAGTATACCTAATAATTTATCTACATTCCCTTTAGTAACGTGTAACTTTCCAAATTTACAAAAGCGACTCATAGAATTATTTCCTCCCGTTAAATAATAGATAACTATTAAAAATAGACAATACTTGCTCATAAGTAACGGTACTTAAATTGTTTACTTTGGCGTGTTTCATTGCTTGATGAAACTGATTTTTAGTAAACAGTTGACGATATTCTCGATTGACCCATTTTGAAACAAAGTACGTATATAGCTTCCAATATTTATCTGGAACATCTGTGGTATGGCGGGTAAGTTTTATTAAGACACTGTTTACTTTTGGTTTAGGATGAAAGCATTCCGCTGGCAGCTTAAGCAATTGCTGAATCGAGACTTGAGTGTGCAAGAGCAACCCTAGTGTTCGGTGAATATCCAAGGTACGCTTGTAGAATCCTTCTTCAACAATCAGATAGATGTCAGACGCATGGCTTTCAAAAACCACTTTTTTAATAATTTGTGTGCTTAAATGGTAAGGAATACTCCCAACAATTTTATACCTCTGTTTGTTAGGGAATTGAAACTGTAGAATATCTTGGTGAATTAAAGTGACACGAGTGTTCAGTTTTAATTTTTCTGACGATAAGTTGAATAGATGACTGTCTAATTCAATAGACGTTACCTGTTTACTTATTTTAGCCAGTTTCGTCGTTAAATGCCCTTTACCTGTTCCAATTTCGTAAACGGTATCGGTTTCTTTTAAATTCAATTGTTTTATTATTTGGTTGAGTACTTTTTCACTCGTTAAAAAGTTTTGAGAATATTTTATATTTTTGTTCATGTAATCACTCCTGAAATGATTATATCTATAAATAAATACAGAAGTTAAACGATTTGTTTGTAATTTTAGTTATCTGTTTAAAAAGTCATAAGATTAGTCACTGGTAGGAATTAATCTAACGTATTTATTTATCTGCGTAATCACTGTTTTTAGTCTGTTTCAAAACAGTAGATGTTTTATCTACATTACGCATTTGGAATACCAACATGACGAATCCCTCCTTCTTAATTACAAATTTTTAGCATCTAATTTAACTTCAATTCCTATTATAAAGGCGACCTGCCGTTTGCGATATTGCGAAACAGTGCATACATAAGCCGTAGAGTAATACATGCCGTTGCGAGCTGGATTGTTGGATAAAAAATGCTTAGTAAGGATGCATCGTCGTTGCTTATGAAGGAATGTACAGAGACGCCTAAATAGGCTAGTAGGCCTATTACTGATAGTACAAACAAAACCATGAAAACACGAGCGATTGTCGCGCACGTGTTTTTGATTTTGTTTTCGGCTTGTTTGCTTTGCTTGAAATCGGAGCAGTGCTCCATGGCGGTTTCCTTTGCTAATTTAATTGCTAGTTGCCTTGATTGATCCTAGTGGCGGGTTCGACCCCTGTGGCCATCCGAATTCGGCGATTGCATCGGATCCGACGTCGGGAGGTGGCGGAGCGGTGCCGTTATCAACTCGTGGCGTGCAGTCAAGAATAAGAGATTGCGCGCCAATTAGATCGGCCAATTCATTGGCGTAAGAAGTAATTGTCACGAGGTTTTGTCCATCTTCGGAAATTTCGGTGGCTTGAACCGAACATCTCGTTGTGATAATTACGGTAGGGCTGTCTCCACTCACGTTGTTGCTTATGTTAAATCCGTTCGCCATGGTTTTTGATTTGTTGGTTTCGGGTCCGATGTCATTAATGGAGCCAAAGTTAGTGTATTGCGACGGGGCGCTGCTGCTTTCGTCGGCTGTTTTGCGTGAAGGGCAGATTGAGTTTATCGTAATTAGGGAAAGGCACAGAATCGATAGCGCGAGAACAACTAATGCGGTAATCAGAGCTGTTTTCTTTTTGCTATCCATAGAAGGCTCCATAAGTGTCTATGTAGTTTGGGAAGCAGAAGATAAAGCGCCGAGCATAAGTATTCCAGCCATCGTGTACCCCAAGGACTTTGATTTTTTCGTCGGGGTACGCGATGGGCTCGAATAGAGCGTAGTCTTGCGCGGACATAGTGCGCCTCCTTTTGTCCGTATATGTGTCGCTTCTTCTAAGAAACACTTTTAGGATATCGGAAGATGTTATTGAATTAACCCACAAGGTTAATTTGTTCGGCAAATGGAAGGGGGGCATCTCGCTTCCGCCCTTCCATTTGCCGAACAAATTCTATCCAGTACGTTATTCAGTTTCACTGCGCAGCAATCGTCCTACGATGATGCAGATGATGCTGGCAATGCAGGTAACTGCAAGCCAGATGCCGCCCATGCCCATCCAAAAAGCGGTTGGGTACAAGGTGATGAGCAGGCTGTCGTAGGGAAACGTCCAGGTTCCCGCCTGGAAGAACAGGCTGTGGAAGGCGGCGAACAGCCCGTCGAAGTCGATGGCCGCCCATGCCCCGAGCGCGCAAAACGCCGCAAGCACTAACCCGCCGCCTGCGATAAGCGTGCGCCCGAGCGCCCGCCGGCCGATGCGCACCGCCACATGCGCAAGGCCTGCGATGCATAGCACGGCCACGATCGCGAGGGCAGGTTTGGCCATGCTTGCCACGCGGTAGACATCGTCGAGGTGGCTTATCGCGTCAGCGGGCAGGCTGCGGGCAGCGTTTTCCCTGGTCGACGCGGTGGCGCGCCCGTCTGCCTCGGCGGCGACGTTGGCCTCGGCGGCGACGTTGGCCTCGGCGATGGCGGCGTCAAGCTTTTCGCGGTCGTTGTCGTCGAAGGTGTAATGCTTGCCGGCTATGGCCATGGAGGCGAACTCGTCGGCGGTGAGCGGGGTGTTCGGCTGGTCGCAGCCGGAAAACGCCCGCGACAGCGTTGCGGTGGCTGCATCGGGGATGGCGACGGCGGCGAAGCCGGCGCCGATGAGCGTGACGGCCAGCAGCAGCGCGCTGCCGAAGGCGACGATTCCGTTTAACAGTCGGGTCATGTGAAAGGGGCCTCGCAGGTGTTGGGGAAGGGTGAAACGGCCGCGGTCCCCGCGTCTTGGGACTTGGGGGCCGCGAGCAGGGCAGGCTGGGCGCGTTCTAGTCGACCCAGATGGTGGCGCAGGTGATGCCCTTCATAGGCTTGCTGATGGTGGGGAAGGGCCCTAAGCGGCTGAAGATGCCCTGGAACGTGCCGTTGTAGCAGTACAGGCCCTCCAGGTTGTTGTACAGCACCGGCTCGCGTTGCACCTGGTCATCGGCCAGGTTGGCGATGCCGTCGTCGGGCGTGAGGATCTGCGTCTTAAACGGCGTGATATAGCGCTGCACCAAAAACGGCGCGCCGGCGGCGCCGTTGGCGAACTTCGCGATGATCTGCTCCCATTGCTCCTGCGTTTGGAAGCAGCCCGCGTACACGTCGGCCGCGCCGTAGGCGTCGGTGGGCTTGATGATCCAGGCGTCCTTGTCGGCGCGGATGGCGTCCAGGTCGACTTCCTTCTCGTTGAGGTAACGCGTCTGCGGGACGGTGCGCTCCACGAACGCGATTTCCTCGGGCGTCAAAAACGCCTGCGTCATCGGGTTGAACAGCGCCTCGAAAATCTGCTTATCGTGCACGACGTGGCCGGCGAAGCTGCCGATGAGCGCCACTTTTTGCGCCTTGACAGCCTCGATGAGCGCCTGCGATTCGTCCCAGAACTCCAGCACGTCGTTGGTGACGCAGCGGCGCCAGATGGCGTGGACGGGCTGGCCTTCCTTGTCGCGCAGCACTTCGCCGTCGAAGGTCAGGTCGCGCACATCGCACACCGTGCAGGGGTGGCCGGCCTCGGTGAAGCGCTTCGCGAACAGGTGGAACTCGTCGACAACGCCGTTTTGCAGGTAGTCGCAGATGGCGAAGCGGGGGTTTTCCACGCGATGCTCGTAGGTGGCGTAGATGGCGGCGAACTCGCGCACCCACGCGTCGAACAGCTCGCAGCCCTCCACGTGATGACGGCGTGCGAACTCTTTAAAGGTGGCCGTTCCCTCCACTGAATGCGTGATCTCGCGGTTCTCGTTCATGCCCGAGCTGCCGTCGCCGTTGAACTCGCAAAACGCCACGTCGCCGGTGTTCTCGTCCAAGAAGATGTCGAAGCGGGCGAAGGGCAGCAGCGCGTCGTAGCCGCGCGGGACCAGGATGAGCTCGGCTAGGCGCGGGTCGTAGTCGAAGATCTTGCGGTACTCGGCGTCGTCGAGGTAGTGCTGCATGACCTTGCACAGGATGCGGTGCGTGGTTTCAACGACCTCGCGCATGACCCGGCGCGATGCGGCGTCGTAGAGCTTGGGCACGAAGCTGGTGGATACCACGCGGTGATGCACGATGGCCGTGGAGGAATCCATGTAGGCGCGCGCTGCGCGGCGGCCGGGGATGTCGCCGTCAAGGGATTCGGCGATGTCGATGTACTCCTGGGTATAGGCTGCGTTCTTGAAAACGGGCTGGTCGGCAGGCTGGGGTGCGGTATACGTCATGCGTCCTCTTTTCCCGGTTGGGGCTGGTTTCCGCCCAGTTTAGCAAACGAGGAGCCGCGTTGATGCAGCAGGACGGGGAACCTCAGATACGCCCATATACCGCGCGTGCGCCGGCAGCCATCTGCACGCCTCCTTCCCGCTGATGGCGAAGAGAAGTTTGCCATAGTGAAGATTCTGTGATGCAGGGTAACCCTTGGCTAATAACAACTTCCGCTCTTATAAAGTTACCCCGACA
This sequence comes from Eggerthella sp. AM16-19, assembly GCF_003474385.1. Taxonomy (NCBI): domain Bacteria; kingdom Bacillati; phylum Actinomycetota; class Coriobacteriia; order Eggerthellales; family Eggerthellaceae; genus Eggerthella; species Eggerthella sp. AM16-19. The sequence continues at coordinate 73,158 of NZ_QUCY01000010.1, read as the reverse complement.
AAACTTAAGAGTCTCGGCGGCATGCCCGTTCGAGAAGTTCAAAGGAGCGAAACGGTGGGGAAGCATATGGGAAGGCCCCTGGCGGCCGGTGCGGCTATCGCGCTGTCTTTGGCATGCGCGGCGCCCGCGACGGCCGGCGCCGAAGCGTCGTCGATCGTCGATTGGGCGCATCTGTTCGGCGATGCCGGAAGCAGCACGGTCTCCACGACGTGCGATAGCGTGAACCAGACCCAGCGCTTAAGCGACGGGGGCTTCGTGGCCGCCGCCACCTTCGATGCGCCGGGCGGCAGCACGCAGGAGCACGCGAAGGGCAAGGCGGACGCCGTGCTCGTGCGCTACGACGCCGATGGCGACGAGCTGTGGCGCGGCTGGGTGGAAGGCGAGAAGGCCGATCTGTTCAACAGCGTGACCGAGGCCGATGACGGCGGCTTCGTGGCGGTTGGCGCCACACAGTCGACCAAGTTCGACTTGGAGGGCAAGAGCCGCGGCGGGCAGGATGGCCTGCTCGCCAAGTTCGACACCCAGGGCAACCTGGTGAAGACGGCGACGTTCGGCGGAAGCGGCAAGGATGTGCTGCAGCGCATCACGCCCGCCGTCGACGGGGGCTTCATCGTGGTCGGTTCATCGGCGTCCACGGACGGCGATATGCAGGCCACGGGAAAGACCGAGACCGACACCGACGCCGTCATCGCGAAGTACGATGACGACTTAAACTTGGTGTGGGTGACGCGCGTGGGCGGCTCGAAGATGGAAGGCCAGTCCTTGCAGTCCGACGAGTTCTCCGCCGTCGTGCAGATGCAGGATGCCACCGCGCTCGATGACATGGGCAACAGCGTTTCGGTGTCCGCGGGTTATCTGGCGGTAGGCAAGACCAACGCGAACAACGGCGATCTTGAGGGCCAGAACAAGGGTGACAACGACGTGCTCGTTTCCAAGATCGCCGCCAACGGCTCCGTCGAGTGGACGAAATCCTACGGCGGCGCGGGCAAGGACGAGGCCGCAAGCGTCTCGCGCGTCATCTCCACGATGTCGTCCGCCGACGAGGGCCATGGGACCATCGACAACGGCTTCATCATCGCGGGAACGACCAAGTCCGCCGACGGTGACTTCGGCGTGCGCGATGCGGCTGATTCCGATTCGGCCGGCTTTGTGATGCGCATCGGCGCGACGGGCAACGTCATCTGGTCGAACCTGATCGAGGACAGCGAAGCCGTCACCGCCGACGGGGTCGTGACGGCGCTTGACGGCTATATCGTCGCGGGCACCCATAAAGCCGCTGACAACGATTTCACCGGCACGCAAGTGTTCGGCAAGAAGGATGCCTACGCGGCGCATTTCTCCACCGACGGCGCGCGCTTGGGCATCGAAACGTTCGGCGGCAACGACGACGACACGGCGAAGGGCTTGTCCGTGAGCGGTACCGACGACTTCCTGGTTTGCGGCACCACGAAATCCGACGACGGCATCTTCGCCGGGCGGGCGGGCAAGATCGACGGGTTCGTCGCCAGCCTGAACGCCGAGAAGCTCACGACGCATGCCGAGGAGACCACGCTCGTGCCGGTGAGCGCGCTGCATGCGACCAAGGACGAGGCGTCGATGATGGCCCCGATGCTGTATGCCGACGCCTACGTGCAGCGCACGGGCGAGCAGTACACGGTGACGGTGTACTTCCAGCGCGCCACTATCATGGGCTCGGAGGTGACGCCGTCGTTTTTGGGCGATGTCACCTACGATCGCGGCGATGGCGTCATGGTGGACGCGCTTTCCGACTCCTATGACCCCTCGACGCGCGTGAAAACCACGACCATCCAGGTGAAAAGCCTTGATAAGCCCGTGCGCATCCATATCGACAACGCCATGGGCGATGTGCGCCTGTCGTTCGACCCTGCGAACGCGCGCGTAACCGACACGCCGCCGTATTTCGCCCCGGTCGAGGTGACGCTGCCCGACTTCCCCTATACGTGGAAGACGACGTTCGGCGGCTCGAGCGCGGAATACGCGGCCGATTCCACCGTGCTGGCTGACGGCACGTTGGCCACGGTGGGGCAAACGTACAGCTTCGACGGCGACGTGGAGGGCTTGCAGCGCGGCCCGTCGAACGCATACGTGAACATCCGCGATGCGGCGGGCAACTCGCTCAAGACCATCGAGTTGGGTGGGCTTGAGAACAATTACACGGCCTACGCGGCAAGCGTCGACGCCACAACCGATGGCGGGTTCTACCTGTGCGGCGGTTTCACCACCGCCGACGGCACGCCGAAGGGCGATTTCGCCTCGCTCGATCGCGACGGGGCGGTGTTCGGGCAGACCGACGCCTTCGTGACGCGCTTTTCCGCTGACGGCACCGTGGCTTGGATGCGGGGCTTGACCGGTTCGGGCCATGATCAGGCGAAAGCCGTGAAGGCGACGCCCGACGGCGGTTGTGTTGCCCTGTTCGAGACCTCGTCGCACGACGGCGACCTGACCGATCTGAACCGCGGCATCTTCAACTTGGTCGTGGTCAAATACGATGCGTCGGGTAACACCGAATGGACGCGCACCATCGGCGGCAGGAACCTTGAATCGAGCGATTTCGGCATCGATATCCTTGCGAACGGCAACTACGTGGTCGCGGGTATCAAGTCCTCCTACACCGAGGACTTTGCCGACGCACCTTATTACGGCAACACGTTCGACCTGTTCGCAACCGAGATCAGCGCAGCCGACGGGACCAGCGTGTGGCTCAACACCTACGGCGGCGAGTCCAACGAGTACTTCAACGGCGTGACCGCCACCTCCGACGGCGGGTTCGTCATGCTCGGCAAGACGAAGTCCTCTACCGATACGTTCGCGGGATTTTCCGGATACGAGAACTCCTACATCATGAAGCTCGGCGCTACCGGCCATGTCGAGTGGGTCGATGGCCTGAAAAGCTCGGAGTCCAACGAGGCGGAGCGCGCCGTGGAGCTTGACGACCGGTATGTGGTCATCGGCAATAGCAACGGGACCGACTTCGATTTCAAGGACCTGAACAAGGGCTCGAGCGATGTGTACGTGGCGCAGTACGACAAGGCGGGAAAGCGTTTGTCTCTTGACGTCGTGGGCGGTTCCGCGGGCGATTACGCGGCCCAGATCACGGCGGTGAACGGGTATCAGCTGAACCTGCTCATGTACGGAGACTCCAACGACGGCGATTTCGCGGGCCTGTCCAAGGGTGATTCCGATGCGTTGCTGCTGACTTACGATTGGCGCGAGGCGGCGGGCGACCCTTCGGCGCTCGCGGCGCTCGTCGAGCAGGCCGCTCAGCTCTCGCAGGCCGACTGGACGCCGGATAGCTGGCAGATCTTGGCCGCCAAGTTGGAGGCGGCGAACACGTTGCTTGCCGCGTCCTATGCCACGAAAGCCCAGTACGACCAGGCTGCTGCCGAGCTGCAGCTTGCCATGGACGGCTTGGCGAAGGTGGCAGATCGCACGAGCTTGGAGGCAGCCATCGAGCAGGCGAGCGCGCTGGCGAACGATGGCTGGACGGCCGATAGCTGGAATGCGCTACAGGCGAAAATCGCAGCGGGCAAAGCGCTTTTGGAGGACGGCGCGGCCACGCAAGAGCAGATCGACCAGGCGGAGAAGGGCATCCGCGACGCCATGGCGGCGTTGAAGAAGGCCGATGCCGCAGGCGATGGCTCAGCGGCTGGCGATGACCAGGATTCCGGCGGCGAGGGAGACGATAGCGGCATCGATCAAGAGCAGGGCGGCACGGGCCAAACGGGCGAAGACGCTTCGAAGGGTGCTTCCGTGCCTGCCGGCTCCGGTAACGCTTCTACTGTCAAGGCCGGTGCATCGACGGGATTGGCGACGACCGGCGACGCGGCCGGTGCGGTTGCTGGCGCGGCCGGCGTGGCGGCCATCGTGGCAGCGGCTACGGCTTTGGGGGCCCGCCTGAAGCGCCGTGCGCTGAAAGGCCGTCGCTAAAGCGCAGGTGAGGAACCCCCTTTCCATCTTCGCACCTATATGAATAAGTCGGGCCCGTCCGGCGAGGCGTCGGACGGGCCCGTTGACATCTGCCGAAAGCCGGCCGTCTCATGCGGTTCGCGCGTATCGATATATGGTGATTCCACGAGCGCGACGGGCAGGGCATACAAAATGATGCCCGTGTGGTATCGTTCGCAGCTAGCATAAACGCGGGCGGTGCGCACCGTCCGAACATATCCGTTTATCAAGAGTCGGGGGAGAGGGTTGGCTCGCAGATCCCGACACCAACCTGGCGCAAAAGCGCCAAGGTGGTCCGGCCGACAACGATGAAGGAGGAACATCAATGGCCAACGCGCATTCTTCTTATCTGTTCACGTCCGAGTCCGTCACCGAGGGTCATCCCGACAAGGTGTGCGACCAGATCTCCGACGCCGTGCTCGATGCCATCCTTGAGAAGGAGATCGAGCTTGCCGGGCAGGGCTACGTCTCCCCGTCCGGTCAACCGGCCGACCCCACGCAGGTGCGGTGCGCCTGCGAGACCATGGCCACCACGGGCATGATTATCGTGGCCGGCGAGATCCGCACCCAGGCCTACGTCGACGTGCCCGCGCTTGCGCGCGAGGTGCTGCGCGAGATCGGCTACGATCGCGCGAAGTACGGCTTCGATTGCGATACCTGCGGTGTGCTCAACGCCATCCACGACCAAAGCCCCGACATCGCCCAGGGCGTCGACGAGAGCTACGAGGCCCAGCACGGCCAGGCGGGCGACGACCCCTACGAGAAGGTCGGCGCCGGCGACCAGGGCATGATGTTCGGCTACGCCTGCGACGAGACGTCCACGCTCATGCCCATGCCCATCTACCTGGCACAGCGCATGGCCGAGCAGCTGGCCGCGGTGCGCAAGGACGGCACCATGCCCTACCTGCGCCCCGACGGCAAGACCCAGGTCTCGGTCCGCTACATCGATGACAAGCCCGTTAACGTGGAAAAGGTCGTGGTTTCCACGCAGCATTCCGAGGAGATCTCCACCGAGCAGCTGCGCGCCGAGATCGAGGCCAACGTCATCCGCCCCGTGCTCGAGCGCGAGGGCGTGGAGCTCGCCCCCGACGCCGGCATCCACATCAACCCCACCGGCCGATTCGTCATCGGCGGCCCCATGGGCGACTGCGGCCTGACCGGCCGTAAGATCATCGTCGACACCTACGGCGGCATGGGCCGCCACGGCGGCGGCGCATTCAGCGGCAAGGACTGCACGAAGGTGGACCGCTCCGCGGCCTACGCTGCCCGCTGGGTTGCCAAGAACGTGGTCGCCGCGGGGTTCGCGCACCGCTGCGAGGTGCAGGTGGCTTACGCTATCGGCATGGCTCGCCCCGTGTCCGTCATGGTCGACACGTTCGGCACCGAGTGCGTGCCCGTGGCCGACATCGAGCGCGCCATCGGCGAGGTGTTCGACCTGCGCCCCGGTGCCATCATCGACGACCTGGACCTGCGCCGTCCCATCTATCGCAAGACGGCCGCCTACGGCCACTTCGGCCGCGAGCTTCCCGAGTTCACCTGGGAGGCAACCGACCGCGCGGACGCCCTGCGCAAGGCCTGCGGTCTGGAGTAAGCGTTTTCGGCGCCCTTCGGCAGAAGGGCATGGCGCGTGACCGGCTTACACCGATCGCAACGCATGTTGCGGAATGGGGCCGGGCCGGAATCGGCTAGGAAGCCCGCTGCGGAAGGCGGCGGACATGATCGATATCGCGAAATAGGGAAAGCCCGCTGGAAGCGAGCGCGGCATAGTTCGGGGTTCCGGGATATGCCGCGCTCGCCGGCGGGCTTTCCTGCGTTTCGGGCATGCTGTGGGTGATCGCCATGTCGGCGACCGCCACGCCGATGTGCGCGGGCGTTGCTTCGCCCTATCGAACGGTCGCGGTATCGACCAGAATGCGGGACCGGCGGGAGAATCGGGTACGAGCGCAGGCGATTCTCGAAAAGCGTATATCTGTTCGCCTTTTCGAGGACTTTCCGCGAAACGCTGGTATACTGGTGCGCTATGAAACTGGCATCTGTGATCTTGGACATACCTACGCAGGCGCTCGATGCGCCTTATACCTATGCAGTCCCTGAAGAGGGGCTGTTCGCCGCCGCATGCGAAGGCGCGGGCGATTGCGACGACGGCCCGCTTGGGCGCGACTTCGCCATTTCGGTGGGCTGCGCTGTGCTGGTGCCGTTCGGTCACCGGCGCGCCGTGGGCTTTGTGGTGTCGATCGGCGAATATGGGCAGCCCGGCGGGCCGCAGTGGCCGCAGGGCATCGACGCGGGCAAGCTCAAGGCCATTGAGCGCGCCGTCAGCCAGCCGTATTTCGATGAAGAGGGCGCCGCCTGCGCCCAGTGGCTGTCCGAGCGCTACATTGCGCCGTTGTCGGCGTGTGTGCGCCTGTTCACGCCGCCGGGCGGCGTGCCGCGCATGGTGCACGGGCGCGATGGCGGTTGGCGCCTCGAACAGCCCGCGGTCGGCCAGGTCGACGATCGCTGGGTGGTCGCCGGCCCGGCGTTTTCCGAGTTCACACCCCGCGCGAACGCCGTCAAACAGGTCGCGGTCATGGAGGCGTTGCGCGGCGGGCAGCTGCGCGTCAGCGAGTTGGCCGCTCAGCTGGGCTCGGTTTCCTCGACGCTTAAGGCCTTGGAGGCGAAGGGCGCGGTGGTCATCGAGCACCGCCGCCGCATGCGCGGGTTTTCCGAAGACGCGGCGCGCATCGCGCAGCGCGCGGTTTCGGGTGCGGCTGGGGATACGGCCGGCGAAGAGGCGGTCGGCTTCGGGGAGGCCGCTGGCGGGGGCGTCGTCGAGGGGGGAGCCGCCGGCTTCGCTACCGCCTGCGAAGGTCATGCGGGCCGGTTGTGCGCCGACGATGCCGACCTGGCGGTGGGCAACGAAAACGCAGCGCATGCTCCCTCGCGCAAGCCGCAGCTCACCCCGGGCCAGGCGCAGGCGCTCGACGCCATCTCCTCCGCCTGCGATGCCGCCGACGGCCACGTGGTGCTCGTCGACGGCGTCACGGGCTCGGGCAAGACCGAGGTGTATCTGCAGGCTATCGAGCGGGTCCTTGCGCGAGGTCGCACGGCGTGCGTGCTCGTGCCCGAGATCTCGCTGACCCCGCAGACAGTAGGGCGCTTCCGCGGCCGCTTCGGCGATACCGTGGCGGTCATGCATTCGCGCATGTCCGCCGGTGAACGCTACGACCAATGGGACTTCATCCGCAGCGGCGCGGCCCGCGTGGTGGTGGGTGCGCGCAGCGCGCTTTTCACCCCGCTCGCCAACGTGGGGCTCTACGTCATCGACGAGGAGCACGAGGGCAGCTATAAGCAGGACAGCGCCCCGCGCTACCACGCGCGCGAGGTCGCGTGCTGGATGGCCCGTCGAAGCGGCGCCGCGGTGGTGCTCGGCAGCGCCACGCCGTCGATCGAGGCGCTTTACCGGTGCGCGAAGCATCCGCGTTGGACGCAGGTCCGCTTGCCCGAGCGCGCCAACGGCCGCCCGATGCCCGCTGTCCGCGTGGTGGATATGGCGCGCGAGTTCGCCGAGGGTTCTCGCTCCATGTTCTCCGCCGCCCTTACGCGCGCCTTGCAAGAGGAGCTTTCGCAGGGGCGCAAAGTCGTGCTCCTGCTCAATCAGCGCGGTTTCGCGAAGTTTTTGCTGTGCCGCGAATGCGGCTTCGTGCCGAAGTGCCCGCACTGCGACACGTCGCTCACCTACCATGAGCGAGGCAACTTCCTGGCATGCCACCATTGCGGTTACCGGCAGGCATCGCCGGCGGTGTGCCCGGAGTGCTCGAGCCCTTATCTGAAGAAGTTCGGCGCGGGAACGCAGCGGGTGGAAGACGAGCTGCGCTGCGCGCTCGACGCCATGCCCGGGGTGGGGCCGGGCGTGCCCATCATCCGCATGGATGCCGACACTACCAGCGGGAAGGGGGCCCACGAGCGCCTGCTCGAGCGGTTCGCGGCGGCGCAGGCGGCGGTGCTGCTCGGCACGCAGATGATCGCGAAGGGCCTTGACTTCGATGACGTCACCCTGGTGGGCGTCATCAACGCCGACACGCAGCTGCAGCTGCCCGATTTCCGTGCGCACGAGCGCACGTTCGACCTGATCGAGCAGGTGGCGGGCCGCGCCGGCCGCGCTCAACTGCCCGGGCGCGTGCTCGTGCAGACCTACGAGGCCGACGCCGCGCCCATCCGCGCCGCGGCGCGCTACGATCGCGCGCTGTTTTTGCGAGATGAGCTGCCCAAGCGCAAGATGCTCGGGTATCCGCCGTACGTGCGCATGGCGAACGTGCTGGTATGGGGCGCTCACGAGGCCGACGTGGCGGCGCTCGCTCGCGAGCTCGCGGTCGAGCTTGCCGAGCAGGCGCGCGCCTTCGGCGGCGACGGGTGGAGCGTGCTGCCGGCAACCCCGTGCGTGCTGGCGAAGCTGCGCAACACGTATCGCTGGCATATTGTGGTCAAGTGCCCCGCGGACGCCGACGTGTCCGCAGTGCTTCTGCCGGTGTTCCGACGCCGCAAGGCCGACAAGTGGGTGAACGTCGCCGTGGACGTTGACCCTGATGACTTGCTCTGACGTGCAGATTATGCTATCTTAATTTGATGCTTATTTGCGCCCATTTGCGGAATGGCAATAGGCGCGTTTTTTATCCTGTCGAAAGGAAGAACACGTGGCTCAAGCTTCGAAGAACCAGGCAACCGCTTCCAAGACCGCGAAATCCGCGAAGCCGGCCGCTGCCCCCGCGGTGGTCGAAGAGGTGCTTGAGGACGAGGACGTGCTCGACGTCGACGACGTCGAGCCCGATATGAGCAGCACCGAGGCGGCATCCGACGAGAAGCCGGAGTCCAACATCAACGAGGACGGCGAGGAGCAGGACCTGCTCGAGGGCATCCCCGAGGAGGAGCTCAAGGCCGCTTCCGATGTGTCGCTGCCCAAGGTGCGCACGAAGAAAACCCGTAGCTCGGTGCGCAAGCGCAACGAGGCCGCCAACGTCACCATGCTCACCGGCGACCCGGTGCGCATGTACCTGAAGGAAATCGGCAAGGTCCCGCTGCTCAGCGCCGCCGAGGAGATCGACCTGGCCATGAAGATCGAAGCAGGCGTCGCCGCCGCGGCCGAGCTTGATAAGGCCGAGGAGGAGGGCCGCGAACTCGAGCGTCGAGAGAAGCGCCGTCTGGGCCGTGTGGAGCAGGTGGGCATCGATGCCAAGCAGCAGCTCATCGAGGCGAACCTGCGTCTGGTCGTGTCCATCGCCAAGCGCTATGTCGGCCGCGGCATGCTGTTCCTGGACCTTATCCAGGAAGGCAACCTCGGCTTGATCCGCGCCGTCGAGAAGTTCGACTACACGAAGGGCTTCAAGTTCTCCACGTACGCCACGTGGTGGATCCGCCAGGCCATCACCCGCGCCATCGCCGACCAGGCGCGTACCATCCGCATCCCGGTTCACATGGTGGAAACCATCAACAAGCTCGTGCGCATCCAGCGCCAGCTTCTGCAAGAGCTCGGTCGCGAGCCAACGCCCGAGGAGATCGGCAAGGAGATGGGCCTTCCCGCCGAGCGTGTGCGCGAGATCCAGAAGATCAGCCAGGAGCCCGTTTCTCTGGAAACGCCCATCGGCGAGGAAGAGGATTCCCAGCTCGGCGACTTCATCGAGGACGACGCCGCCGTGGTGCCGCCCGATGCTGCCAGCTTCAGCATGCTCCAAGAGCAGCTGTCCAAGGTGCTCGACGGCCTTGCCGAGCGCGAACGCAAGGTCATCAGCCTGCGCTTCGGCCTGGAGGACGGCCATCCTCGCACGCTCGAGGAGGTCGGTCGCGAGTTCGGCGTCACGCGCGAACGTATCCGCCAGATCGAGAGCAAGACGCTTGCAAAGCTGCGTCATCCTTCCCGCTCCAGCAAGCTGAAGGATTACCTGGAAGATTAACGGAAACGCGGGTCGTAAGGCCCGCGTTTCTTTTCGGGTGGCAAACGCCCCTAGCTAGACCCATCGCCCACGAAAGGCATCCAGATGACTTCTCCCGCATACGATGAATACGAGTTCTTCGCCAGCTGCCTGGCCGGGTTCGAGCAATATCTTGCCGACGAGCTCAAGCGCCTGCGCGGCCGTCGCATCCGCCCGCTGCACGGCGGCGTGGCGTTCTTCGGCACGGCGGCTGTGGCCCAGCGCGTGTGCCTGTGGTCTCGTCTGGCCTCGCGCGTCACGCTGGTGGTCAAGCGCGTGAACGCCGGCGATGCCAGCTTGCTGTACGAGGGCATCCGCCGCATCCCCTGGCATGAGGTCATCGCGTCCGGCGCCAGCATCGCCGTTCGCGCGCACGGCATGAACGAAGAGCTTCGCAACACGCATTTCACCGAGCTGAAGGTCAAGGACGGCATCTGCGATGCGCTCAGGGAGCGCACGGGATCGCGCCCCGATGTGGATAGCGCCAACGCCGACGCCAACATCGATGTGCGCATCCGCGACAGCCGTGCCACCGTTTCGCTGGACCTTTCCGGCGAATCGCTGTATGCGCGCCCGTATCTGGAGCCCGATGCGGGTCAGGATGCCCCGCTCGAGTGCGCCTTGTCCGCGGGCGTGCTGGCCATGTGCGAGTGGGGCGGCATGCGCAACGCCGCTGCGTTGGTCGACCCGGCGTGCGGCGACGGTTCTCTGGTGGTGGAGGCTGCCGCGGCGGCGTGCGATATGGCTCCGGGCCTGGCGCGCAGCCGCTGGGGTTTCATGGGCTGGGCCGCGTTCGACGAACCTGCTTGGGAACGCCTGCTCGACGAGGCCGATGAGCGCTTCGAGGAAGGCCTGGAGGCCGTCGGCGGCGCCGGTGCGGCGAACGCCTCAGCAACCGACCGCCCCGATCTTGAGCGCGTGCGCATCGTGGGCGCCACCAACTCAAGCCCCGCCATCGCCCGTGCTCGTAACCGCGCCAAGCGCGCCGGCTTGCGCCAGGTCGTCAGCATCGAGCTGGGCGATGCCCATACCGTGGTCGATATGGCCAAACGCGCGTGCGATGTGGCTGAGCGGCTGCAGAGCAGGCGTGCGGCCGACACCGGCCAGGATAAGCTGTGTCCGTGCCTGGTGGCATCCAACATGCCGGCAGGCGACCGCATTCAGTCCGAGGCCCGCGCTCAGGCCGAAGCAGCGGCGTTCGTGAAGGCGGCGGCAGCGGTTCCGGCGGGCAGCTTGTATGCGGTCGCCGGCGGCCAGGGCGTGCAGGGACGCTTCGGCGTTGATGCCGCCGACATCCTGCGTTTCGGCCGCGGACGCGTGGAAACCCAGGTGCTGCTGTTCATGCGGCCCCCGGCGCAGCTTGCCCAGGCCGTGGTGCCGGACGCCAACGGCGGCGCGGAGCATAAGGTAGAGGTGTTCGAGGAATCCTCGCAGCAGTTCGCCGACCGTCTGCGCAAGGTTGCCAAGGAGCGTCGGAAGTGGGCGCGCCGTGAAGGCGTGACGTGCTATCGCGTCTACGATGCCGACCTGCCGGATTATTCCGCCGCCATCGACGTGTACACTGGTGCGGGCCAGGCCGCGGGCAATACGTACCTGCATATCGCAGAATATGCGCCGCCGCGCTCCATCGACCCCGATAAGGCGCGCCGTCGCTTCGATGATATCCTCACGTTGGCCCCGGTTGTCTTAGGCGTTCGCCCCGACCATGTGTTCTCGAAGGTTCGCTGCCATGAAAAGGGCGGCGGGCAGTACCGTGGTGCGGGAAAGCGCAACTACGTCACGCATGTCGACGAGGCTGGGTGCCTGCTTGAGGTGGATCTTGCCGGCTATCTGGACACGGGTCTGTTCCTCGATCATCGCGACACGCGCGCTATGGTGCGCAAGATGGCCGCGGGCAAGCGCTTCCTCAACCTGTTCGCTTACACGGGCTCGGCAACGGTCCAGGCCGCGGCGGGCGGGGCGGTGGAAACCGTCACGGTCGACCTGTCGCAAACCTACCTTGATTGGGCCGAGCGTAACATGGAGCAAAACGGTTTCACCGGGCGTGCGCACAGCTTCGAGCGCGGCGATGTGATGAACTGGATCACCGATTGCCGCCGCAGCCCGCGCCGCTTCGATTTGATCTTTGTGGACCCGCCAACGTTCAGCAACTCGAAATCCATGGGCAAGCGCACCTGGGACGTGCAGCGCGATCACGTCGAGCTGCTGGTGGGCGTCTCCCGCTTGCTGACCAAGGAGGGCACGGCGGTGTTCAGCTGCAATCTGCGCTCGTTCAAGCCCGATATGGAGCAGCTGGGCAAGTACGGGGTTGCGCTCGAGGACATCACGGCGCAAACCATCCCGCACGATTTCGAGCGCAATCCGCGCATCCATAAGTGCTATCTGGTGAAGCGCGCGTAAAGCGGACGGTGCCTAACTCGTTCAACTAACCCTATATAAGGCAGGAGCCTGAAAGCTGCATCGCTTTCAGGCTCCTGCCGTTTTGTCGCTATGTGCAAGAGCGGCGAATGCGCCATCTTGCGTAACGCAATGCAGGCTCCTAGCATCGGCCATGCTTAGTATCTTGCAGCAAGCGTAGCACCTTGCGCAATGCGCTTTCAGACCCTCCCGCTACACCATGCATATCTTTGCTGGTGCGACCGCTTTGCTCGTGTGACGTGCTTCTGGCCGTTGACTCCTGTTACGCTTTCCCGCCTGCTTTCAGAGGAGGACACGCACCGCCCATCTTGCGAACGAAGAAGTTCACGACGAACCCGGTGAGAACCGCGGCCGCTACGGTGCCCTCGCGGACGCCAATCACGCGTCCCATGGTGACAAGCGAAACCGCGCAGGCGATGATGACGCAGCTGATATCGAACCCGACCTTGGTGTGGCCGAAATTCCACCCGGTTTTCGAGGTGATGGCTGCTACCAAGGCCTCCCCGCAGTTCATAGCAACGTTTGCCACGACCGTGCACGAGACGCCCGCTGCGAGCGTGAGAATGCCGAAGGCGAGCATGCCCAGTGATTCGGCGTAGTTGGAGGGCGTGAACCAGGAAAGCAGGCTTGCGAACGCATCGATGCTCAAGCTGAACAGCACGCTGATGGGGATCTGCAACAATGCCAGGGGCTGGAACCGCCGGCGCAGGATGATCACCTGCCCAAATAGCAGCAAGATGTTCCAGAAGAACATGAACACGCCGTACGATACGCTGGGGAAGGCCACGCTGAGCACGTATCCCGTCGATGAGATCGGGGTGTTGCCCGTAGCCGATTTCGTGACGATGACGATGCCCGCGGCCATGACGACGATCCCGATGGCGAGCAGGCACCAGCGTAGTGCTAGGCGTTGCTTCATAGTTCTTCTTTCTGTTGGAGGGGGTCGGGTAAAACGCCATACCAAGAATGGTCGAGTGAAACCCTATTTCGATTGTAGGTATACCGGAGAATTCCTGCAACCAAACTTTTTCAAAAAAGTTAAAATCAGGGGTTGCGTGGTAGGGTCCTTTCGCGTAGTATATATCGAGCGCGCTACGAAGTACGCAACACGGTCGCTTGGCTCAGCGGGAGAGCATCGCCTTCACACGGCGGGGGTCACAGGTTCAAATCCTGTAGCGACCACCACGAATGACAAGGCCGGAATCAAGTGGTTCCGGCCTTTTTCTTTCAAGCGGGTGCAGCAGGCAGCTTGCGGGAGATGCCGCATGCTTCAAATGCGTCGAAGCCGGGTTTTTGCCGAGCTTCGCACATACTTCGAAAGCGGTAGGGGGTGCTTCGCAAAAACGAGCACCGTCGTGATAATGCGGGCCTGTAGCTCAACGGTGGAGCAGGGGACTCATAATCCTTTGGTTCTCGGTTCGAATCCGGGCGGGCCCACCAAAACATTCAAGGCCAATGGCTTGTCCCGTTGGCCTTTTCTTTTGCATCTTTCTAGTATTAGGAAGCGTCGCGGTCCGTTGGCGGCGGGTTGTGCTCGCCCCATGGGATAGCTGGCCATGCATTCCTCATCTTGTCGCCTGGTCATCGCCGAAATCCGGCAATACGGGCAATCATGGGGGCTATGAAAATGCCGCCTGGATATCTGGCGGCATTTTCATAGCTACGCTTATGCGCAGTGAGCTTCGCTTAACCGACTAACATTTAGAACCCAAGGTCCTCGGCGATCAAGATCACCTTGATGCGGCCGGCTTGGCGGCTGTGGCGCGTTACCACCACGTTGCAGCACATACATCCGGCCTCGTGGCAGTTGCCGCAAACGCCGGTGCGCTCGCAGGGTGTGTCCGTGTGCAGGCGCGCTGCGTTCGGCGGGCATGCCATGGTGTGTATGCGCTTGATGCCGGCGTCCACGTCCTCCACCACCTTGTTCATGCCTACGAGCACGTATACTTCGCGCGGGCCATGCAACAGGCAGGCAAGGCGATTGGAGTTGCCGTCGATGTTGACCAGCTCGCCTTTGCGCGTGATGGCGTTGGCGCTCATGAAGAAGCAGTCGCTGGCGAAGTGCTGCAGCAAGATCTCGCGCGCTTCCTCGGGCGTGGTCGCCTTCGCGCGGTCGATCATGCGGTAGTCGCTGGCTTCCAGCATGGACTTCACGCCCGTTTCCTTGAACGTCTCCGTGCCGCCCCAGGCGATGGAGGCGCCAGCGGGCACTAGCTTGCGCACCAGCTCCACAGCATCGGCAGAGGTTTCGCAGAAATAGCCTTCCATGTTGCGGCGCTCAAGCTGTTTGATGATGGTTTGCGCCGTTTGCGCGAATGCAAGGGTGCGGGGGTTTTCCATGGTGCGCTCCTTCTCTCGTCTGGCGGATGGTTCCCATTGTGCCATGTTTTCCGCGGTGCGATGCCTGCGGTTGGGAAACGGCCGCAGATGGTGCGCGCTCACATCGGGCATAAGCGCTATACTGGAACAACTACTGAATTCCCGCCTAACTATGAATGTGAGGGCATAATGGGCGATAGCTTCGAAGCCAGCAAGAAACGTAGCGATGAGATTCGCGCCGACCTTTCCGTGAACCCGGGCAAATACTGCATGCTCACGGGCGACCGCCCCACGGGCAGGCTGCATCTGGGCCATTACTTCGGCACCATCCGTGAGCGCGTGGCGTTGCAGAACCTTGGCGTCACCTCCCGCATTGTCATCGCAGACTACCAGGTCATCACTGACCGTGACACCACGGCAAACATCCAGGACAACGTGTACAACATGGTCATCGACTATCTGGCCTGCGGCATCGACCCGGAGAAGGCCATCATTTTCACCCACTCGCAGGTGCCGGCGCTCAACCAGCTCATGCTGCCGTTCCTTTCCCTGTGCACCGAGGCCGAGCTTGAGCGCAACCCCACGGTGAAGTCCGAGCAGGAGGCCTCCGGCCACGCGCTCACCGGCCTTTTGCTCACCTATCCCGTGCACCAGGCCTGCGACATCCTGTTCTGCAAGGGCAATATCGTGCCCGTCGGCAAAGACCAGCTGCCGCACATCGAGCAAACCCGCCAGATCGCCCGTCGCTTCAACGAGCGCTATGGTCACGTGTTCCCCGAGCCCGAGGGCCTGCTCACCGACGCCGTGCTCATCCCCGGCCTGGACGGTCGCAAGATGTCGAAGAGCTACGGCAACGCCATCAGCCTGTCGGCCACGGCCGAGGAGACGGCGAAGCTTATCAAGAAGTCCCAGACCGACTCCGAGCGCTTCATCACCTTCGATCCCGACAATCGCCCCGGCGTGTCGGCGCTTATCACCACGGCGTCGCTGTGCACCGGCCGCGGCGAGCAGGAGATCGCTGAAGAGATCGGCAACGGCGGTTCGGGTCAGCTGAAGAAGTACGTCACCGAAAGCGTGAACGATTTCCTGGCTCCTATCCGCGAACGCCGTGTGGAGCTTATGGGCGACATGGACTACGTGAAGGACATCCTGCGCGAGGGCAATCACCGCGCCAACGAGATTGCGAACCAAACCTTGGAAGAAGTACGCGAAGCCATGGGCATGGTGTACTAGGGAAACGAAAAGCCGCCCTCGGGCGGCTTTTTCATGTGCAGGCGCGTTATCGGCGCCTATGTGAATCGAGCCGGGCAATATGCCTGGCTCGATCGTCTTGCATCATATGCGCTGTTCGGTTGTTTGCGAAGCGCATACGGTGAAGCGACGATAAGCGCTGCGAATCGATTCCTTCGCAGCGGCGATGGCATTCTGCGGCGCTCGCCTCGCAGTTTAGCGGGCGCGTCATGCGTATCGCTCATGCAACGAGTGCGTTACGACTCGTCCTCCTCCACGTAGATGCCCTCCTGCCCGAGCACCGTGGCGAACGTGCGGAAGAACACCTTCACGTCCAGCAGGAAGCTTACGTGCTTGACGTAATACACGTCAAGCGAAAGGCGCTGCTTCCAGGGCAGGGAGTTGCGGCCGTACACGGCGGCGTAACCGGTGATGCCCGGCTTCACCGACAGCTTCAGGCCTTCTTCGCCTTCGTAAAGCTCGGTCTCGCGGCGCAGGTCGGGGCGGGGGCCGACAACCGACATATCGCCGAGCAGCACATTGAAGAACTGGGGCATTTCATCCAAGCTGGTTTTTCGCATGAACGCGCCGATCTTGGTCATGCGGGGGTCGTCGGCGCCGTTGTAGGTGCTGCCGTCCTCCATGATCAGGTCGGGGGCGTTCACGCGCATGCTGCGCAGCTTGTACATCTTGAAATCCACGCCGTCCTTGCCCACGCGCGGCGCGTTGTAGAACACCGGGCCGCCGTCTTCCAGTTTGATAAGGGGCGCCAGCACCGCGATGACGAGCAGCACGAACGGCAGCGCGATGAGCCCGATGACGATGTCCCAGATTCGTTTTCCGAAGCGTACGTACATCAGCGCGCACCCTCCGCCTTCGCCTGCGAGATGGCCTGGTGCAGGCAACGGCATACCTCGTCGATGTCCGCATCGGTGAGCTTGGTGTGCAGCGGCAGGGTGATCTCGTTCTCGAATTGGGCCAGGGCATTGGGGAAGTCGGCGATGTCGAACCCGAGGTTGCGATAGGCCGTGAGCAGCGGCAGGGGCTTGTAATGCACGTTGGTGGCAACGCCGTCCTCGGCCATCAGCTCGATAGCGCGGTCGCGCAGCTGCCGCCCGCAACCGTTCAGGCGCACGAGCATCAAATGGCCGCTCGAAGACTCCTGGTATACGTCGGCGCGCGCAGCGGCATCATCGGCGTTGCAGGCGTCGGAGCCGTCGGCTGCGCGATAGTGCTGCAGGATTGACACGTCAAGGTCGGCCAGGTTGCGCGTGTATCGCGCGACCATCTGACGGCGTCGTGCGAGCATGCCCGGGTAACGGCGTAGCTGCGCCAGGCCCAAACCCGCCTGCAAGTCGGTCATGTTGCACTTCCAGCCAGGGAAGGCCACATCATATTCCCAGGCGCCGGCCTTGGTCTTGGCGAGCGCGTCTTTGGACTGGCCGTGCAGCGACATGAGCATGAAGTCGCGATACAGCTCATCGGGATCGAACAGGCCCTCGCGCCAGGTGACGGCGCCGCCTTCGGCCGTGGTGAAGTTCTTCACCGCGTGGAAGCTGAACGTGGTGAGGTCGGCAACCTGGCCTGCGTGCTTGCCATGGCGCACGCTGCCGAGCGCATGCGCCCCGTCGGTGACCACGGCGATGCGGCCGATGGCCTGCTGACGGGCGTTTGCGGGCGTGAAAGCGCCGCCGAAGGCGTCGATGGCGTCGAACAGCGCATCGTAATCGCACATGACTCCGCCTAAGTCGACGGGGATGATTGCCTTCGTGCGCGGGGTGATGAGCCTCTCCAGCTGGGCGTAATCCATTTCGTAGCTGTCGGGCGCCACATCGCACAGCACGGGCGTCGCGCCCACGTGGCAGATGGGCGAGCAGCTGGCGGTGTAGGTGTAGGCGCTCGTGATCACCTCATCGCCCGGGCCGATGCCGAGCGCGCGCAGGGCGCACTCGAGCGCGGCCGTGGCCGATCCCAGGCAGGCTACGCGCGGCGTGTCCAAAAAGGCGGCCAGCTCGCGCTCGAGCTGCTTGGTCTTCGGGCCCGTGGTGATCCATCCGCTTCTCAGCGCGTCGGCGACCTCGGCGATTTCCGCCTCGGTGATATCGGGCGGGGAAAACGGTATGCGGATCTGTTCGGACATGGTATCTCCTTAGCTATCCGGCTTAAGCGTCTGGTGCATGAACGCATGCTGACGCAAGGCGGTTTTCATTCGATGATGACGCAAACCGCGACGCTTATATCAGATTGCGTAGCAAATTCACGATGGCAAGGTATGAGGTTCGCTGGTCGAACTCCCGCTCGGCCACGGCGCGCCCGCGTGCTCCCATGATCTTGCGCAGCGATGGGTTGCGTGCCAGCTCCTCGAGCACATCTGCGAGCGCCTCGGGGTTTTCGGCCACTACGTTCAGCCCGAAGCCGTCGGTGGTCACCTTGTTGCGGAATTCCGGCGAAGAGCCGGTGTTGATCATGGGCTTGCCGGAGGCAAGGTAGTCGCCGATCTTCGTGACGATGCTCTGGACCGCGCTTTTCACCAGGGAGTTCACGGTTATGTCACTTGCGCGAAGCCAGGCGGCCATGCTGCCGTGGTCCTGATAGCCCAAAAACTCCACGGGGGCGTTTTCCTGTCGGGCAAGCTCTTCCAGGCGTTGCCGGTCGGGGCCGTCCCCTAAGATCTTCACCTTCACGGGAGGGAAGGGGCGATGTTGCTTGGCCGTTCCCGCGGCGGCGGTGCGGGCGGTATGGGCTGCGCGGCGCTTCTCGAGCAATGCCGCCGCTTTGATAAGGGTTGCCAGATCATAGCTGGCGCCGAGCGTGCCGGCGTAGACGGCCCACAGCTCGCCCTCGGGCTTCACCACGTCGGCCATGTGCTCGCGAGCGCCCTCGTCGAACGCCGCAAGGTCGTTGCCCACGTACACCGTGGCATGGGGGTAGGGCGTCGTGCGGTCCTTCGCCGGGCGCGCCGTGTACTCATCCGAGGTTCCCACGGTGCCGGAGAGCAGCTGGTAGACGCGTTTCGCATCGCGGGCGAACGGGTAGAATGCCACGTCGCTGAGCACGGGGATGTTCACCACCATGCGCATGGCCTCGGGCCACAGGTCGTTGATATCGGCTATATAAGGGATGTTGTGCTCGGAAGCGTATTCCGCGCACACGCGCGCCACGTCGTTGGGCGGGATCTCGGAGTAGATGAGCGAGTAGCGGCCCGCGGTGCGCTCGAAGCGCTCGCGCAGGTTCTTCGCCGCCACGCGGTGGCTGTGGATGCGCTGCAGGTCCAAGTTGCGCGTGTAGCCCGGCTCGTCGATGAACACCACGTTGTAGGGAAGGCCCTGGTAGCAGGTCTTCGAGGTGTTGCGCTGGGCCTTTTCCCAGTGCTGGAACGACGAGGTGATCAGGTCCACATCGAAGCCCTGCTCGACGAGCATTTCGGACAGGACGCGGAAGCGCGTGTAGCCGCGCGTCTCGTCGCCGAGCTTGACGCCCATGGTGACCACGGCGATGCGGGGGCGCGGGCGCGTCTGGGCGCGCTGTGTGTAGGTTTGCGTATTCATGCAAGCAAGTATACCAAGCCCGCGCCACGTCGTGCTCGGCGAACAGCGAACCCCCACGAGCTCCGTAGGATTCGCGCGCTGATGGGCGCCTTCCCTCAAACGCCGTCCTTGTGCGCGGCTTGAGCTTAGCCTATTATTAGAAGTTGCGCATTCGCGCGCGCAAATAGGGCTCTTGGCGCCCGTTGCGTCGTATCCAACCAAGTGATCGGGAAACGTATGATCCAATTGCAGCACGTGTGCAAGACGTATGGCGAAGGCGACAACGCCCATCATGCGCTGCGCAACGTGAACCTTACCATCAACGATGGCGACGTGTTCGGCATCATCGGCGCCTCGGGCGCCGGCAAATCCACGCTCGTCCGCTGCCTGAACCTGCTCGAGCGACCCACCGAGGGCGCCATCCTCTACGACGGCCGCGATATCACGGGCCTGTCTGGCCGCGCGCTGCTCGAGCTGCGCAGCCAGGTGGGCATGATCTTCCAGAACTTCAGCCTGTTCCAGCAGCGCACCGTATTGCGCAACGTCACCTTCCCGCTCGAGCTTCGCGGCGAGAAGGGCGAGACGGCCCGCAAGCGTGCCATGGAGCTGCTCGAGCTGGTGGGCCTGGCCGACCTTGCCGAGCGCTATCCCAGCCAGCTCTCCGGCGGTCAGCAGCAGCGCGTGGCCATCGCCCGCGCGCTGGCCAACAACCCCAAGGTCATGCTCTGCGACGAGGCCACCAGCGCCCTTGACACGCGCACCACCGCCTCTATCCTGCAGCTTCTGCAGGACATCAACCGCGAGTTGGGCGTCACGCTGGTGGTCATCACCCACTCGCTGCCCGTGGCCTGCAAGATCTGCAACCGCGTGGCCGTTATCGACCATGGCCGCATTGTGGAGGAGGGCGCTACGGCAGCCGTGTTCGGCAATCCGCAAAGCCCTGTCACGCGCGAGCTTTTGGCCAACGACGACATGCTCGCGGCTATCGAGCGCGATGCGGAGAAGGGCCAGGAGGGCTAAATGGATTACATCAGCAACTTCATCTCGCAGTATGGCGCCCTGTTCGCCCAGGGCACGGTGGACACGCTCGTCATGACCCTTGCGTCCACGCTGTTCGCCTACCTTATCGGCGTGCCGCTCGGCGTGCTCCTGGTCATCACGGCCAAAGACGGTCTGAAGCCCCAGCGTGCTCTTAACACGGTGCTCGGCTGGATCGTCAACATCGGCCGTTCCATCCCGTTCATCATCTTGCTCGTGGCCATCATCCCGTTCACGCGCCTGGTGGTCGGCACGTCGCTCGGCGTTCCCGGCGCCATCGTGCCGCTTACCGTGGCCGCCATCCCGTTCGTGGGCCGCATGGTCGAGCAGAGCCTAGCAGAGGTCGATGGCGGCCTGGTGGAGGCCGCGCAAAGCTTCGGCGCGAACACTTGGCAGATCGTATGCAAGGTCATGCTGCGCGAAAGCCTGCCCAGCCTGGTGCGCGGTGCCTCCATCACCGTCATCACCTTGTTCGGTTACACCGCCATGGCCGGCGCGGTGGGCGCGGGCGGTATCGGCGATATCGCCATCCGCTACGGCTACCAGCGCTATCTGGGCGATGTCATGATCGCCTCCATCGTGCTGTGCATCGTGCTCGTGCAGGTGTTCCAGTCCATCGGCGATTTGGTCGCACGACTGGTCGACAAGCGCGTCCGCAGGTCGTAGGGTTCTGCGCTCCGGTTGGTACGGTGCGCGCCTTCGCCGGGTGCGGTGCGCTAACCAAATAGGTTCAACAGCTTTCGGGCCGCCTTTCGAGGCGGCCCTTCGCGTATGCGCATGCCGTTTTCGATGGGAAGCCCCGGGTTCGATTCGCTTCCGCAATGGGTAATGCGCGTAACGTGTTGGCAACATGCGCTGATATAATCATCCTTTAAGAAGTTGTCAGGATCCGCGCCGCTGCATGGCCTGGCGCGCGAAGGAGGAATCGTCCATGGCTTCCAACCCGGAACAGGATTTCGTTCTGAAAACCATCAAAAGCCGCGATGTGCACTTCGTGCGCTTCTGGTTCACCGATGTGCTCGGCAGCATGAAATCGTTCGCCGTCATCCCTAGCGAGCTTGAGGACGCTTTCGCCGACGGCATGGGCTTCGACGGCAGCTGCATCGAGGGCTTTTGCCGCACCGAGGAATCCGATATGTTGGCGTTTCCCGACGCCTCCACGTTCCAGGTGCTTCCGTGGCGCCCGGAGAGCAACGCCGTGGCGCGCATGTTCTGCGACATCCGCACGCCCGATGGCAAGCCCTTCGAGGGCGACCCGCGCCATGTGCTGGCGCGGGTGGTGGGCAAGGCGCAGGACATGGGGTACGTGTTCAACGTCGGCCCCGAGGTGGAGTTCTACTACTTTAAAGATGCCGAGGGCACCGAGCTGTTGGATCGCGGCGGCTATTTCGACCTGACCAGTTTGGATTACGCCAGCGACCTGCGACGCGACACCGTGCTCACCCTTGAGAAGATGGGCATCCCGGTGGAGTACAGCCATCACGAGAACGGCCCTTCCCAGCACGAGATCGACTTGCGCTTCACCGACGCCCTGTCCATGGCCGATGCGGTCATGACCTACAAGCTGGTGGTGAAGGAGATCGCCATGAAGCACGGCGTGTACGCCTCCTTCATGCCCAAGCCCCTCTCCGATGCGCCCGGCAGTGGCATGCACGTGCACATGAGCCTGTTCGATTTTGATGGCAGCAACGTGTTCTTCGACCCTGATGACCCGCAAGGCTATCATCTGTCGGCAACCGCGAAAAGCTTCCTCGCGGGCATCTTGAAGTACGCGCCCGAGTTCGCCCTGATCACCAACCCCTGCGTCAACTCCTACAAGCGCCTGCTCGCCGGCGGCGAGGCCCCCATCTACCTTTCCTGGGCTCGCGCCAACCGTTCCACGCTCGTGCGCGTGCCCGGTTATCGTCCTAATCGCGAGATGGCGTGCCGTCTGGAGCTGCGCAGCCCCGACCCCAGCGCCAACCCCTACCTCACCTTCGCGGTCATGCTGGCGGCGGGCCTGGCCGGCATCGAGGAGGGCCTTGAGCCCCCGGTGCCCGTCGAGGACCGCGACCTGTTCACCCAATCGCGTCAGGAGCTGCTCCGTCAGGGGTTCCGCACGCTTCCCGAAAGCCTTGGCCAGGCCGTCGAGCTGTTCAGGCGCTCGAAGCTCATGCGCGAAACGCTGGGCGACCACATCTGCGATTACCTGGTGGAAGCCAAGCAGGCGGAGTGGGACGAGTACCAGTCCAACGTGTCCACCTGGGAGCTTGACCGCTACCTGGCGGTTTTGTAGAGGTGCGCGGGATGCGACGTAAGGAGGTGCGCTAACAATGAGGAAAACGGTCATATTCATCGCCGACAGCCTTGATAACGCCCATAAGTTCCAGCAGGTGCTCTCAGGCCTGGACGTCGATGTCGCGGCGGGGTCCTCGGTGCAGTTTAAAAAGCTGCTGTCCCAGCATCCTTCCTACGACCTGGTCATCTACGAGGCGCGCGCCGATGCGCTCGCAACCTTGTCGCAGGTGGAATCGGTGCTGCTCGAGGACGGCTCGGCATCGCTGCTGGTCATCGTCAACGAGGCGCAGCTTCCCGAGTTCCGCCTTCCCGTGCAGGTGAAAAGCGATTTCGTGGTGCACGGCGCCGGCAGCGAGGAGTGCGCCGCGCGCATCCGCCAGCTTCTGTGGCCCGGCAACGAGAGCACCTCGACCGATTTCGTGACGGTGGACAACATGACCATCAACCTGGCAACGTACCAGGTGACGGTGGGCGGGGAGCCGCTTGACTTCACGTACCTTGAATACGCGCTGCTGGCCTTTTTGGTCACCCATCCGGGCCGCACGTACAGCCGCGATGCCCTGCTGCGCCGCGTGTGGGGCTTCGATTACTACGGCGGTAGCCGCACCGTCGACGTGCACGTCAGGCGCGTTCGCGCAAAGCTCGGCCCCGAGCTTTCGCAGCATCTGGAGACGGTGCGCGGCGTCGGCTACCTTTGGAGCGCGTAGCGAAGCGGGCAAACGGTGCTTGTCTGATGCGGTTGGCGCCGCTTTCCCTTCGTCGCTTATATAATGGTGGGAAAGCGCAACCAACCTGAAGGAAGCCTTATGCCTGAGAAGAAAGTGGCCGTCATCGACGGCAACTCGTTGATGCACCGCGCCTTCCACGCGGTGCCGCCGACCATGAACGCCCCGGACGGCACGCCCACCAACGCGGTGTTTGGCTTCATAGCCATGCTGCTCAAGTTCATCGACATCTCCAATCCCGACGCCATCGTGTGCGCCTTCGATGCCGGGCGCCCGAAGTTCCGCACCGAGGCGCTCGAGCAATACAAGGCCCAGCGCCCTCCCATGGACCCGGGCCTGAAGGCGCAATTCCCCATCATCGAGGAGCTGCTCGAATCCATGAGCATCCCCGTGGTGCGCGTGACGGGCTGGGAGGGCGACGATATCCTGGGAACCGTTGCGGCGCGCGACGAGGAGCTGGGCTATCGCACGCTGCTGGTCTCGGGCGATAAGGACGTCTACCAGCTGTGCTCCGAGCTCACGCACGTGGTCACCACGCGCAAGGGCATCACCGACGTGGCCATCTACGGGCCGGGCGAGGTGCGCGAGCGTTACGGCGTGGAGCCTTCGCAGTTCCCCGATTTCCTGGGGCTCAAGGGCGACAGCTCCGACAACATCCCCGGCGTGCCGGGCGTGGGCGACAAAACGGCGGCGAAGCTGCTGGGCGCCTACGGCAGCCTCGAGGGCATCTACGAGCATATCGACGAGCTTCGCGGCAAGCAGAAGGAGCGCATGGAGGAAAACCGCGAGGCGGCGTTCACCAGCCGCAAGGTGGCAACCATCGTGCGCGACCTGGATTTCCCCTTGGACCTCGAGGGCGCGGCGTTCCCCGCGTTCAGCCCCCAGGCCGTCACCGAGGCGTTCTCGAAGTATCGCTTCAACTCGCATCTGACGCGCGTTCTCAAGCTGGTGGGCGAGGCCCCCGAGCGCGAGTCCGCCGCCATCGAGGTGGGCCAAGTTCTGCACGGCGAAGAGGCCGAGAAGCTTGTGGATGCGGTCTTGGAATCGGGCGAGCAGGTGGGCGTTGCCATCGTCGATCCCGAGCAGGAGTCGCTGTTCGGCGGCGGGTCGGTCGTGGCGGTGTCCGCTTCGCAGGGCTGCGCCGTGTTCACCGACGACGCGGCGTTTTCCCAGCTTGCGCGTTTGGTCGCCGGCGGTAACTTCGCCGCAATCGATGTCAAGGCGGCGGTGCATCGCGTCTATCCGACCGACAACGCCCTTCCCGCGCTGGTCGACGATGGGCAGCTCATGTCCATGCGCACCTTCGACCTGGGGCTTGCCGGGTACGTCTTGAACTCCTCGGTGTCCGAGTATACCTACGATGTGCTGCTCGACACCTATATGGGCGGCGTGCTGCCCGTGGCGAAAACCGAAGAGCAACGCGCAACCGCGCAGGCTGCCGCCGCGCGCACCCTGGTCGGCCCGCTTACCCGCGCCCTTGAGGACGAGGGCTCGGAGCGCGCCTATTTCGATATCGACCTGCCGCTTGTGGCGGTGCTCGCCATCATGGAGCGCACCGGCGCGGCCATCGACGTCGAGCGTCTTGCGCAGCTGGGCGCCTCCACGGGCGAGGAAATCGAGGGCCTGCGAACGCAGATCTTCGAGCTTGCCGGCCAGGAGTTCAACGTGGATTCCCCCAAGCAGCTCGGCCACATCCTGTTCGAGGTGCTTGGGCTGCCCGCGCGCAAAAAAACCCAGCGCGGGTACTCTACCGACGCCAAGGTGCTTAAAGACCTTGCCGAGATCCACGAGCTGCCCGCCCTCGTTCTGCGCTATCGCGAGCTGGCGAAGATCAAGTCCACCTACATCGACGCCCTGCCGCGCATGCGCGCCGGCGACGGGCGCGTGCACTCCAGCTTCAACGAGACCGTCACCACCACCGGGCGTTTGTCCTCATCGGATCCCAACCTGCAGAACATCCCCGTGCGCACGCAATTCGGGCGCCATATCCGCGAGTGCTTCGTCCCGCTTGAGCCGGGATGCAAGTTCCTCTCGGCGGACTACTCTCAGATCGAGCTGCGCCTGCTCGCGCACCTCTCAGGCGACGAGGCGCTCGTCCAGGCGTTCACCAGCGGCGCCGACTTCCACGCCTCCACGGCGTCGCGCGTGTTCGACGTGCCCATCGACCAGGTCACGCCCGAGCAGCGCAGCCGCGCCAAGGCGGTGAACTTCGGCATCGTCTACGGCCAGCAGGCGTTCGGGCTGGCGCAAAGCCTGGGAATCTCCATCGCTGAGGCGAAGGGCATGATCGACCGTTACTTCGAGGTGCATCCCGGCGTGCGCGCCTATCTCGATGAAACGGTCGAGCAGGCCCGCGCCAACGGCTATGCTCAAACCATGTTCGGGCGAAAGCGCCATATCCCCGAGCTGCGCGCCGCCAACGGCAACACGCGCGGCTTCGGCGAGCGCACCGCCATGAACCACCCCATGCAGGGCAGCGCTGCCGACATCATCAAGCTTGCCATGCGCCAGGTGCAGGAGCGCCTCATGAAAGAGGGCTTCAAGGCCCGCTTGCTCGTGCAGGTGCACGACGAGCTGGACTTCAGCGTGCCCGATGGGGAAGTTGAGGCGCTCTCGGCCATGGTCCGCGACGTTATGGAGCACGTGGCCGAGCTGAAGGTGCCCTTGCTCGCCGATATCTCGGCTGCCGATACCTGGGCTGAAGCGCACTAGCTTGTGGGCATTCCGTGAAGCGGGGTGGCGATGCGGAAAAAGCGGGCAACGCCGCCGCGTGTGTCCACAACATCTGGTATCATATCGAATGTTGTGCCCGAGGAGGCGCAGCGGAAATAAGTGCGATGATACGCGGAGACTGTGCATTCGATCACTTCGTTGACTTGCTACGGTCGCGCTGCTAAGCTATCGCCTTGCGTTTATTTCGAAAGTAGGAGAAAACATGTACGCAATCGTGAAAACGGGCGGCAAGCAGTACAAGGTTGCCGTCGGGGACAAGCTCAACATCGAGAAGCTGGACGCCGAGGTCGGCGCCACCGTCGAGCTTCCGGTCATCTGCTTCGTCGACGGTTCCACCGTCGAGGCCGATCCGGCCAAGGCAGCTGCCAAGAAGGTCACCGCTGAGGTCGTCGAGCAGTTCAAGGGCCCCAAGCAGCTGGTGTTCAAGTTCAAGAAGCGCAAGAACTACAAGAAGCTGCGCGGCCATCGCCAGCAGCTCACGCGCGTTGAGATCAAGTCCATCGCTTAATTGTAAGGAGGGAATGAAATGGCACATAAGAAAGGTCTCGGTTCTACCCGTAACGGCCGCGATTCCCACGCAAAACGACTGGGCGTGAAGATGTTCGCCGGCCAGCAGATCAAGACGGGCCAGATCATCGTCCGTCAGCGCGGCACCAAGTTCCATCCCGGCGACAACGTCGGCCGTGGCAAGGACGACACGCTGTTCGCTCTGTGCGACGGCACGCTGGAGTTCACGCGTGGCGTGAAGCGTCGCGTGCATGTCCGCCCCCAGGCGTAGCACAAGCCGCACACGCGTGCGTGGCATCTATGCATTCGCGAAGCCCCCTGCCTTGCAGGGGGCTTTTTTCGTATACAATCAGGGGATACACGCAATCCTAAAACCGATGGAGGTCACATCGTGTTCATTGATAAGGTCCGAATCCACGTCAAGGGCGGCGACGGCGGCGCCGGCTGCATGTCGTTTCGCCGCGAGGCGCACGTGCCCAAGGGCGGTCCCGACGGCGGCGACGGCGGTCATGGCGGCAACGTGGTGCTCGAAGCCGATGCCAGCGTGTCCTCGCTGATCGACTACCGCTTCAAGCACCACTTCAAGGCAGAGCGCGGCACGCACGGCAAGGGCAGCCGCATGCACGGCGCCACGGGCGACGATCTGGTGCTCAAGGTGCCGGTGGGCACCGTGGTCCACGAATACTTCGAGGAATCCAAGGAAACCGGCGAGCTCATGGCCGACCTTACCCACGACGGCGAGCGCATCACCGTGGCAGACGGCGGCATGGGCGGCCGCGGCAACATCCACTTCGTCACCTCTACGCGTCGCGCGCCGGCGTTCGCCGAGCTGGGCGAGCCTGCGCAGGAGCGCTGGATCGAGCTTGAGATGAAGCTTATGGCCGACGCGGCGCTTGTAGGCATGCCCTCTGCCGGCAAAAGCTCGCTTATCTCGAAGATCTCGGCGGCACGCCCGAAGATCGCCGATTACCCGTTCACCACGCTCGTGCCCAACCTGGGCGTGGCGCGCTCGGGCGATTTGAGCTTCGTCGTGGCCGACATCCCCGGTCTCATCGAGGGAGCGCACGAGGGGCGCGGCCTGGGACACGAGTTCCTCCGCCATATCGAGCGCACCGCGCTCATCGTGCACGTGGTCGACCTCACGGGCGACTGGGAGGGCCGCGACCCGCTCGATGATTACAAGATCATCAACAACGAGCTGGCGCTCTACGCCGACGAGCTGGCGGCGCGCCCGCGCATCGTGGTGGCGAACAAGATCGACGTCGCGGGTACCGAAGAGGCGTTGGAGCGACTGAAGGCCCAGGTCAAGGCCGATTCCATCGCGGCTGCCGGCGGCAACGAGTTCGCGCCGAGCCCCATCGACCCAAAGGTGTACTGCATCAGCGCGCTTACCGGCGAGGGCGTGGACAGTTTGAAGGCGGCCATCGCCAACCAGGTCCACGAGCTTCGCGAGCAGGCTCGCCAGGCCGAGGCGTCCGACGTGCAGTACGAGCACGTTTGGGAGCTCAAGCGCGAGGCCCGCGACAGGCGCTTCACCGTGCGCAAGCTCTCCGAGGGCGTGTTCCGCGTGGTGGGCGCCCAGGTCGAGCGCATGGTGGTGCAGTGCGATTGGGAAAACGAGGAGGCCGTGGTGTTTCTGCAGCACCGCCTCAAGCGCGTGGGCGTCGAGGAGGCGCTCGAGAAGGCGGGCGCCGTCGATGGCGACGAGATCCGCATTTGTGGGCGCGCCTTCGAGTTCGAGTCTACCAGGACGGCCGCCGATCTGTTCGAGGAGCTTGATATCTAATGGAGCAGCTGGATGCTAGGGCGGGCGCCGCACGGCGCCTGGTCATAAAGATCGGTTCTTCGACGCTCACCACGTCGGAGAGCAGCATCGATTACGAGTACCTGGCGGCGCTTGCCGACCAGATCGCAAAAGTGCGGGCCGCTGACTGGCAGCCCGTCATCGTGACGTCTGCCGCCATCGCGTGCGGCCTTGAGGCCCTGGGCATCCAGAAGCGTCCCAGCGACATGCCAAGCTTGCAGGCTGCGGCGTCGGTGGGGCAGTCGGCTTTGGCCACGGCGTATGCCGAGGCATTCGCGGCTCACGGCATCGTCACCTCCACGGTGTTGCTCACCCGCCGCGATACGGCAGATCGCCATGCGTATCTGCATGCCCGCAACACGCTTCTGCGCTTGCTGGAGCTGGGCGTGGTGCCCATCATCAACGAGAATGACACCATTGCCGTCGAGCAGATCAAGTTCGGCGACAACGACACGCTCGCCGCGCTGGCCGCGTGCTTGATCGATGCCGACCTCATGGTCATCCTTTCGGATATCGACGGCCTTTACGACGGCAATCCGAACACGAACCCCGATGCCAAGCTCATTCCTCATGTGGAAAGCATCGGGCCTGAGATCCTGGCGGTCGCCGGCGGCGCCGGTTCCACGGTGGGCTCGGGCGGCATGATCACCAAGATCAAAGCCGCGCGCGTGCTCATGGTGGCCGGCATCCCCATGGTCATCTGCTACGGTCGCCAGCCCCATGTGGTCGAGGATGCGGCAGCGGGCAAGGCCGTCGGCACGCGTTTCTCGGCGTTGGAGAAGCCCCACGAGATCACGCCCCGCAAGCTATGGATCGCCCTTGGCGACTCGGCGCGCGGCGCGGTGGTGGTCGACGAAGGTGCGAAGTCGGCGCTCATCGGGCACGGCAAATCTTTGCTTTGCGTGGGCGTTGCCGGCGTCGAGGGTCGTTTCGAGGCCGGCGACATCGTCGACATCAAAGACCTTGCGGGCCATCTGTTCGCCCGCGGCCGCGCGGCGTTCTCCGCTGACGAGGTGGAGCTTGCCTGCGGCAAAACGCGCGAGGTGCTCGAGCGCAACCGCCTGCTCGCCGCACTGACCCAGCGTCCGTTGGTGCACCGCGACGAGCTGGTGGTCTTCGAATAGGGGCCTTTCGCCCCGTGCTTTGGATATACGACAGAATGTGAGTCGATCATGCTGGAACAGGAAGTGCTGGCGGTCGCGCAGGCCGCCAAGAATGCTAGCCCGGCGCTCGCGCAGGCTACCGCGCAGGAGCGTAACGCCGCCCTGACCGCTATGGCTCGTGCCTTACGCGATCGGTCCGGCGCCATCGTGGCCGCCAATGCCCAGGATATGGACGCAGCGCGTCAAGCCGGCACCAAGGAAAGCCTGCTCGATCGCCTGATACTCGACGAAGGGCGCGTGATGGCCATGGCCGACGCGCTCGAGGACCTGGTGGCGCTTCCCGACCCGCTCAGCCGCGTGTTCGATTCGCGCACGCTCGACAGCGGCATCCTACTCTCGCGCGTGGCGGTCCCGCTCGGCGTGGTGGCCGTCGTCTACGAGGCACGCCCCAACGTCACTGCCGATGCTGCGGGCATCTGCCTGAAGTCGGGCAACACTTGCGTGCTGCGCGGCGGTTCCTTGGCGGCCAGGTCCTGCGCCGCCATCGCGCATGTGCTGCACGATGCGGCGGTTTCGGCTGGCATGCCCGCCGGTTGCATCGGCATCATCGAGTCCACCGATCGCGCCGCGGCCGACGTGCTCATGGGCCTGCGAGGCGTGGTCGACGTCCTTGTGCCGCGCGGCGGTGCGGGCCTTATCGCCCATTGCGTCGATTGCGCGAAGGTTCCCGTTATCGAGACGGGAACGGGCAACTGCCATGTGTACGTCCACTCCACGGCCGACTTCGATATGGCGCGAAACATCGTCGTCAACGCCAAGTGCCGTCGCTATGGCGTGTGCAACGCCTGCGAGACGCTGCTCGTCGACGAAGCTGTGGCCGAGCGCTTCCTGCCGGAATTGTTCGGCATGCTCGCAGACAAGGGCGTGCGCATCCATGGCGACGAGCTTGCGTGCAAGGCCGCCCTTGCTGCCGGTGAAAAGCGGTTACCGACCGATGCTGCGCTGCAGGTAGAGCGCGCTTCCGAGCGGGATTGGGAAATGGAATACCTTTCCCCTGACTTGGCCGTGCGCTGCGTCAGCGGCCCTGAGCAGGCCATCGCCCATATCAATCGTTACGGCACGATGCACTCCGAGGCCATCGTCGCCGATCCGAAGCTTCCCGAAGGCGCGGCCGCCATCGAGCGGTTCGTCAACGAAGTGGATGCGGCGGCGGTGTACGTGAACGCCTCAACCGCGTTCACCGATGGCGGCATGTTCGGCCTGGGCGCTGAGATCGGCATCTCCACGCAGAAGCTTCACGTGCGCGGTCCCTTCGCGCTCGAGGGCCTGACCTCGTACAAGTACGTGCTGCGCGGCTCGGGGCAGGTGCGCGCCTAGGATGGGCCTTACGCAAGCCAGCGCCGAAGCCGGGTGTGTGCAAGCGGCGGCTGCGCCCGTGGTCTGCGAGCGCTTCGACGATCTTGGGGCCGACGGCAGCCCAGTGCGCCTCGGCATCATGGGCGGTACGTTCGATCCCATCCATATCGGGCATCTGGCCTGCGCCGAGCAGGCGCGCGAGGCGTTCGATCTGGATGCGGTGGTGTTCATCCCCGCGGGAAAGCCGGCGTTCAAGCTCAAGCGCGACGTCACGCCCGCCGAACAGCGCTTCGAGATGTGCCGCCTGGCGGTTCACGGCAACCCCGCTTTCGATGTCAGCCGCATCGAGATCGACCGCCCGGGCGTCACCTACACGGCTGATACGCTGCGCCAGCTTCGTGAACATTATCCGGGAAACGTGGCGCTGTTCTTCATCACGGGCGCGGATGCGGTATGCTCCATCTTGAAGTGGCGCGAAAGCGCAGCTATCGCCAGCATGGCGGAGTTGATCGCCGCAACGCGGCCGGGATACGCCCTTTCGGAGGAAACCCGGCTTACCATAGAGCGGTCGGGCAACTTCCGCATTCACATGCTGGAGGCGACGGGGCTGGCCGTGTCGTCAAGCTACCTGCGCGCCCGCGTGCAAGCGGGCCTGTCCATACGTTATTTGACGGTGCAGCGGGTGCTCGACTATATTGCCGCCCATGGGCTCTATGGTTGGAAGCGGAACAGGGAAGCGGTGTGCGAAGTGAGCGAAGTCGAACCGGATCGAAACAGGGCAACGGAGCTGGGTGCGGCAGACGTTCTCGGCGATGCGTTTTACCAGGCCCGACGCGAAGACCTCGCGCATCGCGTGAAACGTAGCCGGTTCGAGCATTCCCTGGGGGTCTCCGAGACGGCGGCGCGCATGGCGCGGGTCTACGGGCAGGATGAACGTCTGGCCCGTCTGGCGGGGCTTTTGCACGATTGGGATAAGGGCTACGACGACGAGGGCATCCGCGCCCGCGCGGTCGAGCTCGGCATCGCCGATCAGCTGGCAAGCTATCTGGATATGCCCCATCTGCTGCACGGCCCTACCGCCGCGGCAGCGCTGGCCAGGGAATTCCCTGAGCTTCCGGCGCCGTTGCTGCAGGCCATCCGCTTGCATACCACCGGGGCCGTAGGCATGTCGCCGCTCGACCTTATCGTGTACGTGGCAGACGTCATCGAGCCCGGGCGCTATTGCGCGGGGGTCGACAAGCTGCGCGATATGGTGGGGAAGGTGGAGCTTGAGGAGCTGTTCATGGCAACGCTCGTATACGTGGTGGGAAACCTCATCGAGCGTCGCAAGCTCATCCATCCCGATACCGTGACCGTTTGGAACTATTACGTGGCACGCGCACGTGAGCGCGCCGCCGCAAACGATGCGAAAGGAAGCAAGTGAACGAGGCAGTGGACAACAACGCCCCCATCAACCAGGGCGTGGATATGTACGGACGTCAGAAGCCCGACCTTCTCAGCCCGCGCGAGTGCGCCATCATCGCCGCACAGGCCGCTAACGAGAAGAAGGCCACCGATATCATGGTGCAGCAGGTCGGCGACCTGATCGGCGTCACCGAGTACTTCGTCATCTGCACGGCGTCGAACAACCGTCAGGTCGATGCCGTGGTCGACGAGATCGAGGAGCAATGTCGTCTGCGCGGCGGCGCGAAGCCCTATCACATCGAGGGCACGGCCGACGGCACGTGGTCGCTGCTGGACTACGGCAGCTTCATCGTGCACGTGTTCCAGCCCGAAACGCGCGATTACTATCGCCTGGAGTCGCTGTGGAATGACGCGCCCCTGGTCGATCTGGAAGGGGAGGCCGGCTTGACCGATCTGACCTATTCCGAGCGCATCGCCAAGCTGGTTGGCCGCGAAGCGTAGCGTATCATCCCCACAACCGTTCAAGGCGCCGCCGGTGCCGTTAGCAGATGCCCGCACGTCGCAAGGAGTGCGGGCATCGTTGTATCCGGACCTCGAATCTGTTGTGAGTTCGCTTTGTGATACCCACAACATATAGTTTGAACAATCCTATGGTTTGTGAATATATATGAAATCACCTTGCATTATCGAATTACCGGCTCTTGTCGACATCAATATATTGCGGTATGGTGACGGCAGCACAGGCCAAGCATCCGATCCCGTCTTATAGGGGGTTTGCAGGATGCTGTCCTTTTTAGCTCAATCGGCGTGCCGTGGTAACCGGCCGTCCAGGTTCTCTTCTTTGCGCGCGTATCCGCGCCCGGCGCTGGTGGCCAAGCTGTTGCGTGAGCGCAACGTCGCGCGGTTCATGGTGGCCCCGTCAGGTTTCGGGAAAAGCACTCTAGCACTTGAATACGCTGAAACGGTGTTCGCGTTCGACCACGTGTTCTGGATCGATTGCGCCAGCCCGTGCTTTTTGCGCGATCTAGACGCGCGCGGCATCGTCGATGGTCTCGTCGAAGTCGACGACCAGTCCTTTCTCGCCGTGTTCGAGGATGTCCCGCCGCTTGATTCCCTGCGAGCCGAGTTGTTCGGCGCCGTTCTCGATGATCTGCTCGACCGAGGTTGCGAGGCGCTCATCACCTGCACGCCGGCGGCCGATGTGTTCGCCGACCAGACCGATCGCATGCTCGTAGGTGCGGGCGACCTGCTGCTCAGCGACGAGGAGGTGGATTTCGCGCGCCTGCCTTCCGACATCGCCGAGACCCCGGCGCACGATGTCGCGCGTTGCAGCCGCGTGGCGGCGCTTGCCTGGGGAGAGTCCGTATCGCCTGCGTTTTTGGAGCTTGCCGCGTCCGAGGAGCTGCCCGCTGATGTGATGGCGGCTCTGTTCGCCTTGCTGTGCCTGGGGTCGGGAAGCCTTTCCGACGCCAGGCGCATCGTCCGTATCGACGATGAGGTGGCGGAGCTTTTGGAGCGAAGCTATGTTTACGTGGGCGTTGATCGCGTGCGCGGCACGTTTTGCGCGGCTCCGTTCGGAGTGCCCCAGATCGCCCAGGCGTTCTCGGACAGGCTGGCGAATCTCGGTGCGAGCGCGCATGAGGATGCGGGCGCGTTCGTGTTGCGATTGGCAGAGGCTCTCATGGACGCTGGGCGCTGTGCCCGGGCTTGCGAGGTCATGCGTTGCTTGGCATCCGCTCACGTGCGCTGCACCTGGCTTGCTTCGCAAAGCCGCCGGCTGCGCGATGCGGCGTGCCTCCTGAATGCGCGCACGTTATATGCAAGTTTGGATTTCCGTCAGCTTGACGCCCAGCAGCATCTTGAGGAGGCGGTGCGCTGCGCGCTGCTGGGCGAGAACGTGGCGGGCTGCCTTGCGGCGCGTCGCGCCCTTGCCTGCGGCGCCGACCCTGCGCAGCAGGCGGTGGCGCAGCTCGTGCAGCTTTCCGGCTCGGTGGGGGAAGCCGCTGCCGCATGCGTGTCGGCCATACGCGAGCTGGGCGATGGGCCGTTTCCCCATCTGAACGCCATGACCTGCGTGGTCGATCCGGCGTTTGACGAGGACATCCTTCCCGCGCAGGCGTGGCTTATGGCGTTCGAGGGGGCGGAGCTTGCGGAAGGCGCGCTGCTGTGCGCCGCGAAGCTGCTTGACGATGCGGGCGGCTCCGAGGGGTTGCTGGCGGTGCAGCTGGCCGAGCGCGTGGCGGCCGCGGTCGCCCGCGACGTTTCCCGGGCGTTTGCCGCAATCGGGTCGCTCACGCTTGCCCAGGCCCTTGCGGCTTGCTCGTTCTCGCGCGTGTTGGAGCGCGGATACTTGGATATGCCGGGCTTGGACCCCCGCTGCGCAATGGCGGCGAACAGGCTTGAGAGGGCCCTGTCCATGCAGCGCATGGAGTGCGAGCGCGCTCGTGCCCGCAAGCTGCGCTCCCGCGCGTCGTTCGAGAGCACGCATCCCGATGCGTTTCGCAAAGTGGCGTGGGGGACGGCGATGCCCGCAATGCCGGCGCCGCCGCGCCTTACCGTGAACCTGTTCGGCCGCTTGGAGGTGAAGGTGGGCGATGTTGCGGTCGAGTCGGGGCACCTTTCGCGGCAGAAGGTTCGCTCCCTGCTTGCCCTGCTCGTGCTTAACCGCGGGCGCGACGTGTCGCGCGATCGCCTGGCTGCGCAGCTCTGGCCCGAGTCGAGCGCGTCATGCCGGCGAAAGAACTTCTATGCCACCTGGTCGCAGCTGCGCTCGGCGCTTTCGACGCCCGACGGAGATTGCCCCTACCTTATCAGGCATCAAAACGGCGTGTGCATAGAGGCCCGTCTGCTGGCAAGCGACGTTCTCGAGCTTGAGGAGGTATGTCGCGCGTTGCTGTTCAACCGTCCAGGCCGCGGTGGATGGGGCCACCTGTTCGCGCGCGTCGAAGATTCGTTCGCCGACGAGCTTCTGCCGGGCGACGATGGCTGCGATGTCATCGACGGGCTTCGCGAGGATTGCAAAAACCGCCTGGTAGATGCCCTGGTGGCGGCATCAGGGAAGCTGCTTGATTCGGGCGATCCCCGGGAGGGCCTGTGGTTCGCCCGTGCGGCGCTTTCCCGCGACGATTCGCGCGAGGACGTGTATGTGGCGCTCATGCGCGCCCAGATAGCCTCGCTGCAGCGCACCGCGGCGCTGCAAACCTACTTCGCCTGCCGGCGGTATCTGGCCGACGATCTAGGCATCGACCCTTCGGCCGAGACGATGCGGCTGTACCGATCCATCATCGAGGTCGAGGAGCGCGTGTAGGGCGCCATCGCTGCAAGGGCTTGCAAGCTCGCGTCTTTGCAGCGATTTATGCGGGCGGTCTCGTTTCGGTGCGCGTTTGGGTGAAGCGCGCAGGGGGAGCAAGAGCTCTACGAGGGCAAACCCCTGCGAAAAGCTGCGCGGCGCTGCGAAGAAGCTGTGCACGTCGGTTAATGGAACCTAGCTAAATCGAGAATATGTTAGAGTGAGTTGATTGAACGAACCCGCGCCGGCGTACAGGGCCGGCGCTGAAAGGAATGGCGCTCATATGGCAGGTTTCCTCTCCAAGCTGCTCACGTTCGGCGAAGGCAAGCAGCTGAAGAACTACCAGGCCCTGGCCGACAAGATCGGCGGCCTCGAGCCCGAGATGCAGGCTAAATCAGACGAGCAGCTGCGCGCGTTCACCGACGAGCTGCGCGGTCGCGTGCAGGCAGGCGCCTCCACGGCAGACGTGCTGCCCGAGGCGTTCGCGGCGGTGCGCGAAGCGTCGGTTCGAACGTTGGGCATGCGTCACTTCGATGTGCAGCTCATCGGCGGCATGGCGCTCAACGACGGCCAGATCGCCGAGATGCGCACGGGCGAGGGCAAGACGCTCGTGTCCACGCTTGCCGGCTATCTCAACGCCCTTGGCGGGCAGAACGTGCACATCGTCACCGTCAACGACTACCTGGCGCGCCGCGACAGCCAGTGGATGGGGCAGGTGTATGAGTTTCTGGGTATGAGCGTGGGCCTTATCCAGAACGGAATGCGCCCCGAGGCCAAGAAGCTCGCCTACCAGGCCGATGTCACCTACGGCACTAACTCCGAGTTCGGCTTCGACTACCTGCGCGACAACATGGTTACGCGCACCGACGCCCGCGTGCAGCGCGGCCATCATTTCGCCATCGTCGACGAGGTCGACTCCATCCTCATCGATGAGGCCCGCACGCCGCTGATCATCTCCGGCGCCGGCACGCGCGCCGCCGACACGTA
Organism: Eggerthella sp. AM16-19; assembly: GCF_003474385.1. Taxonomy (NCBI): domain Bacteria; kingdom Bacillati; phylum Actinomycetota; class Coriobacteriia; order Eggerthellales; family Eggerthellaceae; genus Eggerthella; species Eggerthella sp. AM16-19. Next base: position 36,530 of record NZ_QUCY01000010.1, on the reverse strand, counting down.
CAACAAGTTCGCCCGCGTCATGCCCGCCTTGAAGCTTGACGAGGACTTCGAGATGGACGAGGCGAAGAAGACCATCAACGCTACCGAGTCCGGCCTCACCAAGATCGAGACCATGCTCGGCATCGACGACATCTATGCCGACCCGTCCGGCCAGCTGCCCAATCACCTGCAGCAGGCGCTCAAGGCGCAGTTCCTGTTCCATCGCGACGTCGATTACGTGGTCGTTAACGGCGAGGTGAAGATCGTCGACGAGTTCACGGGCCGCATCATGGAGGGCCGCCGCTACTCAGAGGGCCTGCATCAGGCGCTCGAGGCCAAAGAGCACGTGCAGGTGCGCGAGGAGAACCAGACGCTTGCCACCATCACGCTGCAGAACTACTTCCGCCTCTACGACAAGCTCTCGGGCATGACGGGCACGGCTATGACCGAGGACGCCGAGTTCCGCCAGATCTACAAGCTGCCGGTCGTGGCTATCCCGCCGAACAAGCAGGTAAAACGTATCGATGAGGACGATCTGATCTATCGCACCGTCGATGCGAAGTTCCATGCCGTGGCCGATGACGTGGCCGTTCGCCATCAGGCCGGTCAGCCTTGCCTTATCGGCACGGTGTCCATCGAAAGCTCCGAGAGGCTCTCGCGCCTGCTCGACAAGCGCGGCATCAAGCATGAGACGCTCAACGCGAAAAACCACGAGCGCGAGGCCCATATCATCGCCCAGGCCGGCCGTGTCGGCGCCGTCACCATCGCCACGAACATGGCGGGTCGCGGTACCGACATCCTGCTCGGCGGCAACCCCGACGTGCTCGCCGACGACGTGCTGCTCGAGCGCGGCCTCGATCCCGATCTCGAGCCAGGCATGCAGCCCGCCGACGAAGGCGGCCTGCCGGCGCCCTCGGAGGGTCAGCGCAAGGAGGCGCTCGACATCGCGCGCGCAACGTGCAAAGCCGAGCAGAAGCGCGTCTTGGAAGCCGGCGGCTTGTGCGTCATCGGCACCGAACGCCACGAAAGCCGACGCATCGACAACCAGCTGCGCGGCCGTGCCGGCCGTCAGGGCGACCCGGGCACCACGCAGTTCTACCTGTCGCTCGAAGATGACCTTATGCGTCTGTTCGGCGGTTCGCGCATGGATAAGATCGGCGCCATGATGGAGAAGACCAACATGCCCGACGATATGCCCATCCAGGCATCCATGGTGTCCAAGGCCATCGAATCCGCTCAGCGCCAGGTTGAAAGCATGCACTTCGCAGCGCGTAAGAACGTCCTTGAATACGACGACGTCATGAACCTGCAGCGCAAGGCCATCTATGAGGAGCGCAACGCCATCTTGGACGGCAAGGACATGGAGGGCCGCATCCCCGAGATCGTGGCCGATGCCGTCGAGGCCGTGGTGGAGGAGAACTGCCCCGAGAAGCTGCCGAGCGACGACTGGGATTGCAAGGCGGTCGATCTGTGGGCGGCGTCTATGACTGGCCTTAACGACTTCCATGCGGCCGAGGTCGATCACGATGACGATCCGGCGCAGGTGTGCGAGGCGCTTGAGGCATATCTGGACGGCGTGGTGGCGCAGAAGACCGCCGAGCTTGGCGAGCCCATCATGCGCATGCTGGAATCGCAAGTTATGCTGCGCATCATCGATCGCAGGTGGATGGCGCATCTGCAGGATATGGACTACCTGAAAACCGGTATCGGCCTGCGCGCCTTCGGCCAGCGCGACCCGTTGGTTGAGTACAAGAACGAGGCCTACCGTGCCTTCAGCAACCTGACGCACTCCATGTACGAGGAGTATCTGCGCACCCTGCTGCGCCTGCAGGTGGCGGCATCCGCCGCTCCGCAGATGCCCGCCGAGCCCAATCCGCTCGAGGGCCGCGTGAGCTATTCCAACCCCGAGCAGGCGCTCGGGCAGACGGGCGTGGGCCACGCCGTCGCCCAGCAGCAGGCTGCCCGGCGCGCTCAGCAGGCGGCGGGTTCGGCGCCCAAGCCCGCGCCGGCGAAACCCCAGACCTACGTCAAGGATAAAGACGATCCGTTCGCCAACGTGGGACGCAACGACCCTTGCCCGTGCGGGAGCGGCCTGAAGTTCAAGAAGTGCCACGGCAAGGATAGGTAGCCCGAACCGGCGTCTTCGAAGGCGCGAAGAAACTATGCACTCCAACGCCCTGCACGCAAGCGCGGGGCGTTTTGCTGGTAGTATGGAATAACTATGGCAGATAAAGAACTGAAAGATATCGAACAGGTTGCCCAGCGCGTCTCCGATGCGCACGGCTTCCTGCACATCGATGACAAAACCGCCCAGCTCACGGCGCTCGACGCGCAGATCGCGCAGGCGGGCTTCTGGGACGATGCGCAGCGCGCGCAAATCGTGTCGAAGCAGGCAAGCTCCCTGCGCGACACCATCGATGCGTACAACGCCGCAGTCTCGTTGCTCGACGACGCCCGTGCCGCGCACGAGCTGGCAGGGGAGGATCCCCTGTTCGCCGAAGAGGTGCAGCAGACCCTTGAAACGCTTGACGGCAAGCTCGACGCCCTTGAGGTGGAAAGCTGGTTTTCCGGGCGTTTCGACGACGGCGACTGCATCCTCACCGTCAGCCCCGGTCAAGGCGGCCTGGAAGCTCAGGACTGGACCGAGATGCTGTACAACATGTACAGCCGCTATGCGGACTCGAAGGGCTGGAAGGTCAAGGTCCTCGACCTGGTCCCCGGTGCGGAGGCCGTCGGCCTGAACAAGGCCACCCTGCAGATCGAAGGTCGTTTGGCTTACGGCATGCTGCGCAGCGAGAACGGCGTGCACCGCCTGGTGCGCATCAGCCCCACCGACGTCAAGCAGCGCCGTCATACCACCTTCGCTGCCGTCGAGGTGCTTCCCGTGCTCCCCGACGATATCGAGGTCAACCTCGATATGAACGACGTGCGCGTCGACGTGTACCGTTCCAGCGGACCGGGCGGCCAGTGCGTCAACACCACCGACTCGGCCGTGCGCTTGACGCACATGCCCACGGGCATCGTGGTCACGTGCCAAAACGAGAAGTCGCAGCTGCAGAACAAGGATGCCGCCATCCGCGTGCTGAAATCCAAGCTCTATGAGATCGAGCAGCAGAAGCGTCGCGACCAGATCGACGAGCTGCGAGGCGAGCGCATGGAGAACAGCTTCGGCAGCCAGATCCGCAACTATGTGCTGTTCCCGTATCAGCTGGTCAAGGATGTGCGAAGCGGCGTGGAGACGGGCAACGTGGATGCGGTGCTCGACGGCGACATCGACCAGTTCGTGGTGGGCTACCACAAGTGGCGCGTGTCGCAGGAGTAACTCTTAACGTGCTTGCGGACGCATGAAGCGGCTTGGAGCACCGTCCTCTTACCGGCGCAACGCCGCCGATAGGGGAGCCATGGTATAGCGATAGCGGGATGCGGGAAGCTGCGTTCCCTGTTGATAGTGAAAGCGTCAAAACGACGAAAGGACAAGCAATGACCGAGCTTGAGCAGCGGGCATGCGATATGCGCATCGACATCGTGCGCATGATCGCCGAGGCGGGAAGCGGACATCCCGGCGGCTCGCTTTCGTGCACCGACATCCTCACCGCGCTGTATTTCGGCGGCGTGATGGATTATGATCCGGAGCAGCCGAAGTGGGAGGACCGCGACCGGTTCGTTCTGGCGAAGGGTCATGCGGCGCCCGCGCTCTATGCGGCGCTCGCGCATGCCGGCTATTTCCCGCGCGAGGAGCTCAAGACGCTGCGTAAGCTGGGCACGCGCCTGCAGGGCCATCCCGACTGCAACCTGTGCCCGGGCGTCGAGGTTTCCACCGGTTCTCTCGGCCAGGGCCTGTCCATCGCCGCCGGAATGGCCGCCGGCCTGAAGCTGGCGGGCAAGCCCCAGCGTGTGTTCTGCCTGCTCGGCGACGGCGAGTGCGAGGAGGGCCAGGTTTGGGAGGCCGCCATGTGGGCCGCCCATGAGAACCTGGACAACCTTGTGGCCATCGTCGACCGCAACCATCTGCAGATCGACGGCGACACCGCCGATGTGTGCGACCCCGGCGACATGTGCGCCAAGTTCTCCGCGTTCGGCTGGGAGGCAAGCCAGGTTGACGGCCACGACATCGACGCGCTCATCAAGGCTCTCAACGCCGCCAAGTGCGCCGCCGACGGCCGCCCGCATGTTCTCGTGGCCAACACCATCAAGGGCCGCGGCGTGTCGTTCATGGAAAACCAGGCTGGTTGGCACGGCAAGGCGCCCAATGCCGAGCAGACCGAGCAGGCTGTGGTCGAGCTCGAGGCCGCACGTAAGGAGGCATAAGCGATGGTTACGCTTGCAAACGCAGAACAGTCCCAGGTCAAGCGCGCCACGCGCGCGGCTTACGGCGTAACGCTGGCGGAGCTCGCCGGCGAAGGCGTGCCCGTCGTCGCCGTCGATGCCGACCTGACCGGCTCCACCACCACGGCCAAGTTCGCGAAGGCCGGCTACGCCGACCGTCTGTTCAACTGCGGCATCGCCGAGCAGAACATGGTCGACGTGGCGGCAGGTCTTGCGACCACCGGCAACATCGCGTTCACCGGCAGCTTCGCCGTGTTCGGCACCGGTCGTGCCTATGATCAGATCCGCAACACCGTGTGCTATTCCGATCTGAACGTCAAGATCGCCCCTACGCACGCCGGCGTGTCCGTGGGTCCTGACGGCGGCAGCCACCAGATGCTCGAGGATATCTCGCTTATGGCAGGTCTTCCGCACATGCGCGTGCTCGTGCCGGCCGACTACGCCGCAGCAGTCGCCGCCATTCGCCTGGCCGCCGAAACGCCGGGCCCGGTGTATGTGCGCATGGGCCGCGCCAGCGTTCCGGCCGTGTACGCCGACGGCGTAGAGCTCGAGCTCGGCCGCGCCTACACGCTGCGCGAGGGCTCCGATGTCACCATCGTGGCCTGCGGCGTTGAGGTTGAGCAGGCCTTGGCCGCCGCCGACGAGCTTGCCGCCGAGGGTGTGTCCGCCGAGGTCATCGACGCCTTCTCCGTCAAGCCCCTCGATCGCGCCACCATCGTGGCGTCCGCTCGCAAGACCGGCCGCGTGGTCGTCGCAGAGGAGCACAGCATCCACGGCGGCCTGGGCACGGCCGTGTCGCGTGCGCTTGCCGAGGAGTGCCCGGTGCCCATGCGCTTCGTGGGCATGGACGACCGTTTCGGCAAATCCGGCGAGTTCGAGGAGCTTATGGCGTACTTCGGCTTGGACTCCAAGGCGATTGTCAAAGCTGTGAAAAGCCTCACGCTCAAGTAGGGCATCTGATAGAATCGTCTTCGTCTCAGTACATCACTACATGAATGGAGCAAACTGTGACGAACGATATGAGCCATGCGGCTCCCGTGCGCCCGCAAAGGCGTGCAGGCGCCCATGCTGCGCCGCCGCGACAGGTGACATCGCAGCTGTCCGCGTCGCTTCCGACGCTTGAGATCGAAGATACCCCGCAGCAGTCGGGTACGCCCGTCATCACGTTCGACCATGTGACCAAGGTGTACCCGGCTCAGCCTAACAAGCCCGCCCTCAACGACGTCTCCCTGCAGATCTTCGCCGGCGAGTTCGTGTTCTTGGTCGGTCATTCCGGTTCCGGCAAAACCACCTTCATCCGCATGCTCATCCGCGAGGTCAAGCCCACGCAGGGCCATATCTACATCGCCGATGAGGATCTTGCGAACATGCGCAACTGGCGCGTGCCGTATCTGCGCCGCAACATCGGCTGCGTTTTCCAGGACTTCAAGCTGCTTCCGAACAAAACGGTGTTCGAGAACGTGGCGTTCGCGCTCGAGGTAATCGGCAAGTCCCGTCATGTCATCAAAACGCAGGTCCCCGAGGTTCTGCGTCTGGTCGGTCTGCAGGACAAGCTCAACAAGCGCCCGGATCAGCTTTCCGGCGGTGAGCAGCAGCGCGTGTCCATCGCGCGCGCCATCGTGAACCGTCCTCCCATCCTTATCTGCGACGAGCCCACGGGAAACCTTGACCCGCAAACCTCGCGCGGCATCATGGACCTGCTCGAGCGCATCAACCGCACCGGCACCACGGTGGTCGTGGCAACCCATGACCGCGAGATGGTGGATAACATGCGTCGCCGCGTTATCGCGCTCGACCGCGGCAACCTGACGCGCGACCAAGATCGAGGGGTGTACGGTTTCGATGTCTAGTTTCTTCTATTTCCTCAAAGAGTCGCTGACCGGCTTCACGCGCAACCTTTCCACTGCGCTCGGCTCCATCGTCACCATCTTCCTGTCGTTGCTCATCATCGGCATCTTCTTGGTGGGCGGTTCAGTGGTCAACAATGTGGTGAAGTCCGTGGAGCAGGAAGTAAACATCACGGTCTGGATCGCCGATAGCGCATCCAGCTCGGATGTGCAGTCGCTGCAATCCGACATCAAATCCATGTCCTCGGTCGCCAACGTCAGCTACACCGATAAGGAGCAGGCGCTGGAGAACTTCAAGTCGTCTTCCAGCTCTGATATCGCCGAGTCGCTTGACGGGCAGAACCCGCTGCCAGCTTCCATCGACGTAGAGTTGTCCGACCCGAAGATGGTCGAGGACGTTGCCTCCCAGATCGAGGCGAACAAGACGTTCCAGAAGATCTGCGACAACCCCTCCGACCCCTCCGATTCGCTGCGTTACGGCGAAAAGACGGTCGACCGCCTGTTCCAGCTGACCAGCTATGTGCGCGTTATCGGCGTGGCGCTTGTGGGCCTGCTCATCTTCATCGCGCTGGTGTTCATCAACAACACCATCCGCTTGGCCATTTTGGCTCGCCGCAAGGAGATCGCCATCATGCGCTTGGTGGGCGCTTCCAACGGGTTCATTCGAGGGCCGTTCCTCATGGAGGGCGCGCTGCACGCTATCGTCGGCGCTGCGCTTGCCATCGGCACCCTCGAGGTCCTGCGCAATGTGGCCCTGCCTAAGCTGCAGGATGCGCTGACGTGGCTGCCCATCGACCTTTCCGCTGGCACGTTCGCTATGTTCTATGTGATGCTTGCGGTGTTCGGCCTGGTCATCGGCTTGATCGGCTCGGCATTCGCTATGCGTCGTTATCTGAAGGTGTAGCGCTTGAGGAGCATGCATGCCAAGGCATACCGATAAACTTGCCAACATGGCGGCGTCCGCGCGCAAGGCGCGGGCCCGCAACATAAAGCTCGCGAAGCTATTTAGCTTGATCATCGTCGTAGCCGCCGCATTTGTCGGCGGCTTCGCCGTTCGCGGAGACATGGAGCTGCTCGATGCGCTGGGCCTTTCGCAGCTCACGGGCACCCAGGACGCGAAGGCGAAGGCTGCGCAAACGCAGCAAACCTATAACTCGCTTTCGGCTCGTGTGGGCGAGGTGGAGACCATCGTGAACAAGGACAGCCTTGATTCCTATGATCTAGACACCGCCACCACTAAGATGCTCGATGCGTTCGCCGTGTCCACTCAGGACCCGTATCTGCGCTATTACGATGCAAGCCGCTTCGCTGCTTCCTCGTCTACCTCCGACGCCTCCGACAACGGCGGCGGCATCGGCGTGCTGTTCAACGAATACAACGGCAGCGCCTACGCGGTCGACGTGTTCGAGGGATCGCCGGCGCAGATGGCCGACGTGCGAACCAATGACGTGGTGGTTTCCATTGATGGCGACCGCAGCCACGCTTGGTCCGCATCCGAGGTCACGCAGGCCATCAAGCGCGATCAGGGCTCTCAGGTGGTCATCACCTGGAGACGCGGCTCTTCGCTTGACGACATCAAAGGCACCGAGTTCACCACCACGCTCACCGTCACGGACCAAACGGTCAAAAACGTCGCCACCGAGCTCACGAACAACGTCGGCTATATCCAGCTGAAGCAAATCACGCAGAATTCCGCCCAGCTCGTGCGGCAGGCCATCGTCGATCTGGATGCAAGGGGGGCGCAATCCTATGTCCTGGACCTGCGCGACAATCCCGGCGGATACCTCACGCAGGCCGTTGACATCTCCAGCTATTTCATCAAAAGCGGCACCATTGTGCGCATCACCACGAAGAGCTCGGACGAGACCACGAAAAACGCCACGGGCGATGTGCTTACCGACAAGCCGCTGGTGGTGCTCGTTAACGGCAACACCTCGTCTTCGGCCGAGGTCATTGCCGCGTCGTTGAAGGATAACGAACGAGCTACCATCGTGGGCACCACTACGCTTGGCAAGGGCTCGGTGCAGGTCACCCATGAGCTCACGTTCGGCGGTGCGCTGCGCTATACGGCCGCGTACTACAAAAGCCCGCTCGATCATGACATCGATGGGCTGGGCATCAACCCCGACATCTCCATCGGCCGTTCCGACGATGACGACAATCAAAAGTCGTTGGCCATGGAAACCGCGCAATCCATGGTGCGTGAGTAGATGGGGCGCACGCGCAAGCACACGCGTCGCCGTCCGCGCCCCAATCCTCACGGCATTCTGGTGGTTCATGCGGGATCGTTCGGTTTTGTACGGACGGCAGAAGGGGAATACTTCATCCCGGAATCGAAGATGGCGGGGGCTTTCGACGGCGACCTGGTGGAAGTGGCACCGCTTCCCGCGCGCGGCGCGTCCGGCGGCGCGCATGCCGATCGGCCGGCGGCGCGCGTGCTGCGCGTCATCGACCGCGCGCACGATACCGTGGTGGGGCGCTATGAGGTTGCCGAGCCTTTCGGCGTGGTGGTGCCCGAGGATCATAATATCCCCTATGACATTTTCACCATGCGCGCCGATTCGCCGGATATCCCGGATAGAGCGCTTGTGCGCGTTCGCATGACGGCATATCCGTCTCGACACGAGGCCGCGTGCGGCGTTATCGAAGAAGTGCTCGGCATGGCTGACGAGGCAACTGTTTCCGTTGAATCCATCATCGCTCGCGCCAAGCTTGAAACCGTGTTTTCGGAAGGAGCTTTGGCGCAAGCCGATGCGGCGGTTCT